>NZ_JBAKAZ010000027.1:0-40827 GCF_038155185.1 Psychromonas aquatilis | reverse complement strand
TATCATCTCCTTTGAATATGAACATTAGATCACATCTTTAACGGAATTGGTATTATAATTCAGCAACACATACATCACTTGATGCATGTGTTGGGTGATTACTTAGCTTTTACCTCGGCACAGCGATAAAGGAGAAAAGGGGGCGTATTTTAAACTAAACTTCTTTTCCACTTCCCACCCAACATTCTTAAGTGGAAGGGGACGCTTTTAATTATTTCTTCTAATAGGGTTAATGCGAATACCCAAAATACACTTAATTGCCAGTGAAGTACGAAGAGAGCTGAAAGAGGAACTATAATCAACCATTGTGTATAGGCATGTATTTTAAAAACATGTGTTGCATCTCCGCCTGCTCTTAATACATTGCCACAGAAAGTGTTAGTCGTTCTTACAAAAGCTAATATGAATAAAATTGGGACGAATTGCCAAAGGGTGTCCACTGTCTCTTGTTGAAGCTCTGGGTAAATGAGTTTGAAAAGATAAAACATTGTGACGTAAGCTAATGCAATGACAACACTGATATAAAATGAAACGCGCCAAGCTTTACTGATAACACCATCTACCAAATCTAATGATTTATTACCGAGTAATTGACCAACAATAATGCTGGTTGCTTGTGCCCAAGCCGTTGATAGTTGACCAGAGATTTTTACCCATGGTGCGATCAGTGTTAATGCTGCAAATTGATTAACACCGAGTTTTGCATAGATAAGCATACAAATACTAACCGCTATCACAGAGCTAACAAACGTACCTGCTATTGGTGTTGCATATTTGAGGTGATATTTAACGTTTTCTTTAGTCAGTTTTTGAGTATCAGTTTTTTTCTCATCTTGCTGTTTTAAATAGAACATTAATAAAAACAGTGTACGACAAGAGACTGCGACGGTACTACCAATTGCTGCGCCCACTAAACCAAGTTCTGGAAGCCCAATTAAACCGTAAATAAAGATAAGACTTACCACTACATTAACAGGAATTTCAATGATATTGGCATAAAATGGAATACGGCTATTACCTGTTGCATTAAAGTACACGGTAATATTTTGGGAGAGTGCTACACCAATAGTGACTAATGAAAAAGTTTGTAAGTAATGGTAAGACATTAATGCAATTGATTCGGAGTCTGCAATCATATTAATGAGAGGTTTTGATACAGTAAAAATAACAATAATACCAACCAACGATATAACACTGTTAACAAAACGTCCCGAACGAAAACCTTGGCTAACGGCTAGGTGATTTCCTGCACCAAAAGCTTGCGCGATAATAAGTTGCGTACCATTAGAAAAAGCAAATAAAAGACCTAAAATAATACCTGCTACGCTCGCTGCAATCCCCATAGCCGCTAATGCTTCTTCCCCTAGCGGCGTAACTAATACCGTATCAATAACTAATATTAATTGTAATAAAATGGCATTCATTGCGATAGGCCACGCTAGGCCGAATATTTTTTTATTTCCAGGGGCTTCTTTGTTCATATGTATTTGTAAACCTTAACTTCAATGGATCTAAATTGAGCTATTGTATGATGATTAATGTATTTTTTATAATAGCAAAGATCCTTGTTATTTGTCCGTTTAAACCTTATATCCTCATTATTTAATGATACAATTCTTGATTATTTATCTATTCCACTTATTACAGAAAAATCACTGTTTCTGTGCATATTTCATTAAGGCTTTTATTGTATGAATGCAATTGAACTGAACAATATTACCAAAACCTATAAAGGTGGGGTTATCGCTCTCAAAGGTGTTTCTCTGGAAGTAAAAGAAGGCGACTTTTATGCATTACTTGGCCCAAACGGGGCTGGGAAATCGACGACTATTGGGATTATTTCTTCTTTAGTTAATAAAACTACCGGCAGTGTTCGTATTTTTGGTTATGACTTAGACTCTCAACTAGAGCTTGCCAAAAGCCAAATTGGCTTAGTGCCTCAAGAGTTTAACTTTAATCAATTTGAGCCACCTCTACAGATATTAGTTAACCAAGCAGGTTATTATGGCACGCCACGTAAAGAAGCTTATATACGCGCTGAAAAGTACCTTAAGCAATTAGATCTTTGGGGTAAACGTAACGAGCCTGCGAGAGAATTATCTGGTGGGATGAAACGACGATTAATGATTGCTAGAGCATTAATGCATGAACCTAAATTATTAATTTTAGATGAACCAACCGCTGGTGTTGATATCGAGTTAAGACGTTCTATGTGGGACTTTTTAACAGATCTTAATAAGAAAGGCGTGACTATTATTCTAACGACACATTACTTAGAAGAAGCTGAAAGCTTATGTCGTAATATTGGGATTATTAATCAAGGTGAGTTAGTGATTAATACCAGTATGAAGAAGTTATTAAGTCGATTAGATAAAGAAACTTTTATTCTAGATGTTGATTCTTCGATTCAACTTCCTAAAAGTTCTGAATATAGTTTAAAGGCACTGGATGAATCGACCGTTGAATTAGAGTTAGCAAATTCTCAATCATTAAATGAAGTGTTTGAGTTATTAACTGCACGCGGTATTTCAGTCAAAAGCTTAAGAAATAAATCTAATCGTTTAGAAGAGCTATTTTTAGAATTAGTAAAAAATGGAGTTATCGATGCTAAATAAGCAATATATCATCGCAGTAAAAAGTATTTGGACAAAAGAAATCAATCGTTTTTTACGTATTTGGATACAAACATTGGTGCCACCGGCAATTACAATGTCTTTGTATTTTATTATCTTTGGTAATTTAATTGGCTCAAGAATTGGTGAAATGAACGGCTTTAGCTATATGGCTTTTATTGTTCCTGGTTTAATTATGATGTCGGTGATTACTAATTCTTATTCTAATGTAGCTTCTTCATTTTTCAGCGCTAAGTTACAGCATAATATAGAAGAGCTGTTGGTTGCGCCTGTTCCTAATTATCT
Organism: Psychromonas aquatilis; assembly: GCF_038155185.1. Taxonomy (NCBI): domain Bacteria; kingdom Pseudomonadati; phylum Pseudomonadota; class Gammaproteobacteria; order Alteromonadales; family Psychromonadaceae; genus Psychromonas; species Psychromonas aquatilis. The sequence goes on along the minus strand of NZ_JBAKAZ010000027.1, from coordinate 37,909 downwards.
GATTATTTTAGGTTATATTGGGGGAGGTGTTGCACGTGGTTTGATGGTTGGGCTAATTGTTACTTTAGTGTCACTGTTCTTTGTTGATTTACATATACACAATATCTTTGTATTGATCGTGAGTGTGTTATGTACTTCAATTTTATTTTCACTGGGTGGTTTGTTAAATGCCGTTTTTGCTAAAACATTTGATGATATTAGTATTATCCCTACATTTGTTTTAACACCGTTAACTTATCTTGGTGGTGTATTTTACTCAATATCCTTGTTACCTGAGTTTTGGCAAGGGGTGTCACATTTTAACCCTGTTTTTTATATGATTAATGCATTCCGATACGGTTTCTTAGGTGTATCAGATGTACCAATTATGTGGTCATTTGTTGTGATTTTTAGTTTCATTGCTGTGACTTATTCACTGCTTTATATTCTGTTACAAAAAGGCATAGGTATCCGCACATGATTGAGACAGTAGGTGATTCAAGAGTGATCACATCTAATCAACAAGGTTTGAATGAAAAGCTGGATGAAGTTGTATTAAAACATCTGCAACATGACTTTAAAAAGCCTTATCAAACACATACATTAGAAGCTTTTAAAGAAGTTGAGAAGTGGGTGGAGCAGCAAGGAAAGCCGATAATTTTTGACTCGTGTTGTGGTGTAGGTGAAAGTACTTATCATATCGCGAAGATGCACCCAGAGGCAATTATATTGGGTATGGATAAATCTGCTGATCGCTTGTCTAAGCACCCCCTTGATAAAGAAGACTTAGGGAATTATCAGCTATTACAGGTTAATTTAAATGACTTTTGGCGTCTTGCTGTAGAGGCAAATTGGACGTTATCGCATCATTATCTTCTTTACCCAAACCCTTGGCCTAAAGCTAAGCATTTACAAAGACGATGGCATGGTAGTGCTGTTTTTCCTTCGATAATTAAATTGGGAGGGCAGTTAGACTTAAGAAGTAATTGGTTTACTTATGTTGAGGAGTTTCAACGTGCGTTGGCATTAGCTAATATAGAAAGTGATACTGAACTTTATACTGCTGAAAAAGCCATTACACCCTTTGAAAGAAAATATTGGGCAAGCGGGCAAGCATCATTGCGCCTAACAAGTGACTTGTAATTATTTTAAATAAAATGAAATTAAATAGGTGTTTTATAGGTCTATCTTAACTCAACTTAGAGAGGGTTAGATATGCTTATAAAACACACTAAAAAATCCCAGTTAAAAGAATCCCAGCTTACCAGCGAATCCGTTTATAAAGATCGTCGTAATATTATTAAAGGATTAGGACTAACTGCTTTATCTGCACCTTTCACCTCTTTTGCTAACGCCAGTGTTTTTGATCTTTTTTCAAGTGATGATAAGAGTGGAGGTGGTGACAGTGGTACCTTTAAACGCACTCCATTAAATGCCACGAAAAACGCTGATTTCCAATCATTAACGCCATTAACCCCTGAAGATAAGATACTGCAATATAATAACTTTTATGAGTTTGGTACAGGAAAGGGCGATCCATCTCAATATGGGCAACAGTTTCAAGTTGATCCATGGTCATTGTCTATTGAAGGTTTAGTTGATAATCCAATGACACTTTATTATGAAGATTTACTGAAAAAGTTTGAGATAGAAGAACGCTTGTATCGTATGCGTTGCGTAGAAGCTTGGTCAATGAATATACCTTGGTTAGGCTTTACTTTAGCCTCTTTATTAAAGCAAGCAGGCATTAAATCAAATGCCAAGTTTGTGCGTTTTGAAACGGTTTACGATCCTGAACAGATGCGCGGACAAAAATCTCGCTATGTAGGCGGAAGTATTGATTTTCCTTACGTTGAAGCCTTAACCATCGCAGAAGCGATGAACCCGTTGGTCTTAATGTCAGTTGGTTTATATGGAAAAACCTTAGCCCCACAAAACGGTGCACCTATTCGCTTAGTCGTGCCATGGAAATATGGTTTCAAAAGTATTAAATCGATCGTCAAGATCACTGTCACCGATAAAATGCCGATCAATACATGGCAAGCAATTGGACCTAATGAGTACGGCTTCTTTGCTAATGTTAACCCTAATGTAGATCATCCTCGTTGGAGTCAAGCAAGTGAACGGTTTATTGGTGAAGGCAATGTTTTTCAGCAGTCACGAAAACCAACGCTAATGTTTAATGGTTATGAAGAAGAAGTGGCTAGCTTATATAAAGATATTGATTTAAAACGTTATTTTTAATTGTGACCGGGTATTATAAATGTTTAAAATTCCACCATTAGCGATCACCTTAATAAAAGCTATTATTCATTTAGCTTCATTATCTACTTTATTATATTTTTATATATTGATTGATAGTAATCGTTTAGGTGCTGACCCAGTTAAGGAGATGATTCACTTTCTAGGGAAAACGGGGCTCAACTACCTATTAATTACACTTGCTATTACGCCGCTTGCTAAACGTTTTAAACAACCGTTACTAATAAGATTAAGAAGGGTGCTTGGTTTATACAGTTTTGTGTGGATTTGCTTACACCTTACTGCATTTATTTGGTTAGAGCTAAATTGGCAAGTAGGTTTATTAATCGAGGAGATAATCAAACGTCCTTATCTCACCTTAGGTATGGCAGCATGGAGTATCTTATTACTATTAAGTATTACTTCTATAAATGCAATCAGAAAGCGAATGAAGAAAGCTTGGTTTACCTTACATCGCTGGGTATATGTCGCTCTAGTATTAGGAATAGTGCATTATTATTGGTCTGTAAAATCCGGTTTAATAGAACCAAGCATTTACATTGGTTTATCGCTTCTTTTATTAAATGAGCGCCGACAATACTTTAAGTCGCTTTATCATTCATTATTTAAAAAGCCATAAAAGAGCGATTTACAGTTTATTATTGTGAATTAAAGAGAAACGCTATGTTGATTTTTCAACATAGCGTTATTTCTATATGCTTTTTATAGGGCCTTTAAAGACCATAGTTGCGCTATATTTTCAGCGACATTTTCAACATTAACTTTTGCATCTGCAAAGGCTTGTTGTAATGTCATTGCTCCAGGTACTGAAGCAAAAACAGCATCAATTCCACAACCATAAACGGCTTGATGATCTTTTCCTAAACTACCTGCAATACCGATCACGGGAATAGCGTATTCTTTAGCAACTTTTGCGACACCCATTGGTGTTTTTCCAAAAACAGTTTGATGATCAATACGACCTTCACCGGTGATCACTAAATCAGTCTCTTGCATATCTTCATGTAACTTGACAGCTTCTAATACTAACTCTATGCCTGGTTTTAACGTTGCTTTAGCAAAAGCCAATAAAGCCGCTCCCATCCCACCGGCTGCACCTGATCCCGGAGTGTGTAAGACATCAATAGAGAGTTGCTGTTGAATACACTGACCATAATGTAGTAAAGCCTTATCAAGCAATGCTATATCTTGATCTGTTGCCCCTTTTTGAGGGCCAAATACATGGGTGGCACCACGTTCTCCACATAAAGGATTATCAACATCACAAGCAACTAATACTTCACAATCTTGGAGTCGAGGATCTATTTCGCTTGTGTCAATTTTGACGATATCTTGTAAGCCGGCGCCATTCGCTGTAATGACTTGGTCATTTTCATCTAAAAAGCGAACGCCTAGCGCACTCATCATGCCCATACCACCATCATTGGTTGCGCTACCGCCTAAACCAATAATTATCTTTTTAGCCCCGTCATCTAATGCCGCCTTAATTAACTCACCTGTACCATAACTTGAAGTAAGTTTAGGATCTCTAGCATGTTCTGGTACATGATGTAAGCCGCTTGCTGCAGCCATTTCAATAACGGCAGTATTAGAGTTATCACCCAATAATCCATAAAAAGCATCTACAGCTTTACCAATCGGCCCGGTAACTTGCAGGTTATTGACTTGTCCTTGTGTTGCATCAACTAATGATTGCACTGTCCCTTCGCCACCATCTGCGACAGGCACTAATATATATTGAGCGTCAGGAAAGACTCTTTTGAAGCCTGTTTCAATAGCGATACAAACTTGTTTAGCAGTTAAACTTTCTTTATATGAATCAGGTGCGATAACTATTTTCATGTTGTTCCCTCGACTGAAAAGTATAAATCCATTGATTTAACGTTATCACATTTTTTGAGATTAGCCGATGGTGTATTTTTAATTACAAAAAAGGAAAGGCAATAAAAAAGCCGTTAAATTGATATTAACGGCTTAGAAAAGAGGGGGCTTGTTCGATTAAGCGACTTGTACAGGTACGTCTTTACTTGTGCGAACAATATTATTATCTTGATCTAAGTACACAAGGTTTGGTTTATGAGTGGCAATTTCTTCTGCGTCCATACTTGCATATGTACAAATAATAACACGATCGCCAACAGCTGCTTGACGTGCTGCAGCTCCATTTACAGAAATGATTTTAGAGCCGCGTTCTCCTACTATTGCGTAAGTGGAAAAACGGTTACCGTTATCAATATTGTAAATTTCAATTTGTTCATATTCTAAAATGCCAGCTTGCTCAAGTAACTCTTGATCAATTGCGCATGAACCTTCGTAATTTAACTGTGCTTCAGTCACACGTGCTTGGTGTAATTTACCCGTTAATAATGTTTTTTTCATACAAAACCTTTAATTATTTTAAAATGTATCGATACTCAATGTCGGCGACGACAAAGTGAAATTTAATATTATAAATCAATAACTAAGTTATCAATCAATCGAGTTTCACCTAAGAACGCAGCCATTAATACCACTGCTTGTTTACTATTGGCATTTAGTGGCGTTAATGTATTTGGTTCAACAACATGGATTTTATCTGTTTTAAAGCCAGCTTGATCTAAGATTTGACTAGCATCTTTGATGAATTGTTTATAATTTCTTAGGTCCGCTTTGATGTTGTGAGCGAGTTCGGTCATCACACTCGCTAGGTTGGGAGCTATTTGTTTTTCTTGAGCTGTTAATTTGCCATTTCGAGAGCTCATTGCTAAACCACTTTCTTCTCTTACGGTATCCACAGGGATAATCTCAATTGGCATAGCCAGATCAATTACCATCTGTTGGATAACGGCGAGTTGTTGGAAGTCTTTTTTACCGAAGCATGCGAGGTCAGGCTGTACTAAATTGAACAGCTTAGCAACAATAGTACTGACTCCTCGGAAATGACCAGGGCGTAATTCACCTTCTAAACGGTCAGAGATAACCGGTACTTCTACAAATGTTTGAGCGTTTAAACCATTTGGGTAAATAACATCAGCGCTAGGCGTAAACACAATATCAACACCAGCTTCTTTTAATTTACGGCAATCTTCTGTTAAAGTTTTTGGGTAATTAGCAAGGTCGTTGGCATTATTAAATTGTAATGGGTTAACGAAAATACTGACCACGCTTATGTTGGCGTATTCCTGCGCTTTTTTAACTAACGTTAAATGACCTTGGTGTAAATTGCCCATTGTTGGCACGAAACCAATTTCATGGCCTTGGCTTTTAAGCTTTTTAATTTCATTACGAAGTTGCTTTGGATCTTCAATGATTTGCATTACAAACCCTTAATCAGTATTTTGTCTATTCAAGTTTAATCACTCAGTGAATAGGTTTTTATCAATCTTATTTAGACTAGAAAAAGCTATGTTCAGCACCTGGGAAAATTTTGTTTTCTACTTGCTCTTTATAGAGTTCGACAGCACGTCTGATATCACCGGTTTCAACTAAGAAATTTTTAGAAAATTTTGGACAAAAACCTGCAGAAATACCAAATGCATCATGCATCACTAAAATTTGTCCATCAGTCTCAGTTCCTGCACCTATACCAATCACTGGGATATCTAAAGCCTCAGTAACACGTTTTGCTAGACCAACAGGCACACACTCTAGAACAAGCAATTGAATACCTGCTTCTTGTAAAGCAAGCGCATCATGGATTAATTTATCAGCTTCTCCCTTTTCACGACCTTGTACTTTATAGCCTCCAAATACATTGACAGATTGCGGCGTTAACCCTAAATGGCCACAAACAGGAATGCCTCGTTCAATTAAGCCGGCGATTGAGCTTGATAACCAAGTACCACCTTCTAACTTCACCATATTGGCGCCTGAGCGCATCAGTGTCGCTGCATTATTATAAGTTTGTTCAGGGGTGGAGTAAGACATAAAGGGTAAATCAGCAATGATTAATGACTTCTCAGTCGTGCTTGCCACTGAAGCTGTGTGATAAGCAATATCTTCAACAGTGACAGGCAGGGTTGAGTCATGCCCCTGTAGTACCATACCTAGTGAGTCGCCCACTAATAAAACTTGAATACCTGCTTGATCAAATATAGCAGCAAAGCTTGCATCATATGCTGTAATACAGGTGATTTTTTCTTGCTCTTGCTTCATTTTAGCTAAACGAGAAACGCTTATTTTAGCCATGATTGCTCCTAACTAGCTGTCGTTGATTGGTCAGTGATTTTACTGGGGGAATCAATAAATTCAACTGGTAATAGAGGTTAAACCATTTTTGTCGCAACGTTTAAGCATTTCGCTTAAAGCAGTCCCGTCAGGCATGGTTAATTCTGGTGCGATTTCAAATAAAGGATATAGTACAAACTCGCGTTCCTTCATCCCATAATGTGGGACAGTTAAGCGAGGTTGATCAATTATTTGATCAGCATAAAGTAGAATATCCAAGTCTAACGTTCTTGGTCCCCAACGCTCTTCTTTGCGTTCTCTACCTTGTGATTGTTCTATTGCTTGTAATGCATCTAATAACGCAATAGCAGATAAGTTAGTTTCTATTGCAGCGACTGCATTAATATAGTCAGGTTGATCTTGAGGGCCCATTGGAGCACTGCAATACAAAGACGAGCAACTAATTAAACTCGTCTCTTTAATATCATTAAGTGCTGTAATGGCTTGCTTTGCTTGCTGAATAGGATCCGCTTGATTACTGCCAATTGCAATATAACTAATCATGTTTTTTGCTCGCTGCAGGTTTACGTTTAGGTTTACTGTAACGGCGCTTTTTCGCTGGTTTGTTTGCATCAGGCTTAAATTCTTTAGCCTTGTTAACGTTATTACGCGCATAGTTATGCTCGGGTAGTTTGTTATGTACTTGGTACTCTTCCCACCATGCTGTTAACTCTGCTAATTCGCGACTTTGTTCAACACGAGCACGTAAAGATAAAAAGTCAAAAGCTGCTCTAAACTTTTCGTGTGCATAAACACGTTGAGCACGTTTGCCGCCAAACCTTGGTAAGCGCTGCTGTAATACCCAAATATCTCTGATTGCGGCAGTAAAACGTTTTGGAATAGCAATGGTTTTAACTTGGATATTTAATACTTCGTTCATTGCCAACATAAATGCATCGTGTAATTCGATACCACTTTCAAAGCTCATCTCTTGAGCGCGTTGCTCAAGTGGGTACCAAAGCATAACTGCATAAATATAAGCTGGTGTAACACGTAAACCTTTAGCAATGCGTTTGTCAGTATCAATTAATGCTTGTTCAATCATTTTAGTGGCTTTGTCATCTTCACCACCTTTAAATAAAATAGGGAACAAGACTGGCAATAACTTATATTCTTTTAACAGGCGGTAGGTTTCTAAGCCTTGCCCTGATAATAAAAGTTTGATCACTTCATCAAAGTGGCGTGCAGGTGGAATATCTTGCAATAATGACGCTAGGCGACGAATTGGCTCTGCACATTCATCGCTTATTGAAAGGTCCAATTTAGCTGCAAAGCGAATTGCACGTAACATACGTACAGGGTCTTCACGATACCTGACTTCAGGATCGCCAATTAGAGTTAAACGACGTTGAGCTAAGTCATTCATGCCACCACAGAAATCATAAAGAGAAAAGTCTGCAATATCATAGTATAAAGCATTGACGGTGAAATCACGGCGCTCTGCATCTTCTTCTAAAGACCCATAAACATTATCACGTAATAACATGCCTTCTTGAGATTGTTTTACTTTTTGTTTGTCTTGCTCTGCTTGATCATGATGGCCACGGAAGGTTGCAACTTCAATGATTTCTCTACCAAATAAAATATGCGCAAGACGAAATCGTCTTCCAATTAAGCGGCAGTTTCTGAACAATGCTTTCACTTCTTCAGGAGTTGCATTTGTGGTGATATCAAAATCTTTTGGTTTTAAACCTAATAAAAGATCGCGTACTCCTCCACCGACGAGTAGTGCTCGATAACCTGCATTATGTAAACGATATAATACCTTGAGTGCATTTTCATCAATATCGTTTCTAGAAATAGAGTGTTCAGAGCGCGGGATCTTATATTGATCTAGCGACACTTTTGTATCGGTTGTTTGTTTCTTTTGAAATACTTTTTTTACGAGTTTGCTTAAGCGTTTAATAGCTCTGTCCTCTGCATCTATATAGATGGAATTAGTCATAAAATAATGCGCTTATTTTATGTGCGATGAATAGTAAAAACAAATTAAATTTAAATATAGTAAAAGTGTTTCTATTTCAAACTGTTAATTAGTCTCTAAATTGGAATTTCTTGTTTTTTGGGTACTTTTTGCAATGACCAGTTTGCTATTGCCCAATTTAATACTTCTCTACAAGTGTGTTGAGGTATATGTTCAGGCACCGTATGACCTAAAAAAGCTAATACCTGTTTTAATGTCGGCACTGGATCTTGTTTATTAACAGCAACTGCATGGTTTTGTTTAGATAGTTTTAGCCCTGGCTCTGTCACTGCTAGTGGTAAATGAACATAAGTTGGGATATCTGCATCGAGTAACCGATATAAACTTATTTGTTTACCTGTTGTTTCAATGAGGTCTGCACCCCTGACTATTTCCGTGACACCTTGTTGTATATCATCAATAACGACTGCGAGATTGTATGCATATAAGCCATCTTTACGCTTAATAATAAAGTCATCATTAATTTGTGTTGGATCTAATGGCAGGTGGCCCTGTAATTGATCGATAAAGTAAGTTGTTTTGTTATTGATAGAAGATAAATTAATGCGTAATGCATTGCCAGTATGCGGATTTTGCTTATCACGGCAATCACCTTGATAATATCCACCACGTTGTTTAATCATTTTACGGGTACAAGAACAGGCATAACACAGCCCTCTACTCTTTAAATTATTAAGCACTTGTTCATAAAGGTGACTTTGTTGATGCTGATAAATAACCTCACCGTCCCATTGCAAACCATAAGCCTGTAACGTTTCTAAAATATCTGCGCTAGCACCTTCTACTTCTCTAGGAGGGTCTATATCTTCGATACGGACTTGCCAAGTGCCTTGTTGTGATTTGGCTTGCAAATAACTGCCAACGGCTGCAACTAAAGAGCCGAAGTGAAGGGCACCGGAAGGGGAAGGGGCAAAACGGCCGATATAAGGTTTATTATCGTTTAACAACATCTATCCTAAAAATAGAAAACGGCTAGCATTGGCTAACCGTTTTAGGTATTTAAAACAAAACAACTATTTACTTATAGCACTTTGAAGGCTGCCAGATTTAACCGATGCTTTGTTTCTCTTTGATTTCAGCTAATGTCTTACAGTCAATACATAAATCAGCAGTAGGACGAGCTTCTAATCGACGAATACCAATTTCGATACCGCATGATTCACAAAAACCAAAATCATCTTCTTCGATTTTTTTCATTGTTTTTGCAATCTTCTTGATTAAGCGACGTTCACGGTCACGAGCACGTAACTCTAAGCTAAATTCCTCTTCTTGCGTTGCACGGTCAACGGGATCTGGAAAATTAGAGGCTTCATCTTTCATATGATCAACAGTACGGTCAACTTCTTCACGTAGTTGAGTTGTCCAAGCTGAAAGAATGTTGGTAAAGTGAGCGCGTTGATCCGGACCCATGTATTCTTCACCAGGTTTTTCTTGGTAAGGCTCTACTCCAGCGATTGCTAATATACCGAGAGTTTTTTTGCTTGTAATTACTGACATAAATTTTCCTTCCTGGGATGCGTCTTGAAGCAATTCTTAAAGGCATCAAACGATTATAAATATAAACAATAGATTGAACAAACTTTGCTAAAATAGAGGCATCAGTTTTTTTCGGCAGTATCTATAGCAAATTCAATATTCTAAGTCAAACAAATAATTACAGTGATTACATGAGATAATGCTGACTTTTTGATTGTTTTTTGACCGTTATTTTTTAATTTTAAGGCTTGTTTTATCCATGTTACCTATTAAAAGTGTGTTATCTGATCTTAAAAATCAACTTTTGGTTAAATCACAAGTTATTCTGCAAGCCCCACCTGGTGCCGGTAAGTCGACTTACCTTCCATTAATGATGTTAAAAGAGAAGTGGCTTTCAGGAAAAATTATTATGCTAGAGCCTCGACGCTTGGCTGCTCGTAATATTGCTTGTTATTTAGCCAATCAGCTAGGGCAAAAAGTTGGAGAAAAAGTAGGCTATCGTCTTCGTGGTGAGTCAAAAGTGAGCGCTCAAACCCAACTTGAAATAGTCACAGAAGGTGTTCTGATTCGGTTATTACAACAAGATCCTGAACTCTCCGGTGTGGATTTAATTATTTTTGATGAGTTCCATGAAAGGAATATACAAGCAGATCTTGGCTTGGCACTGACCTTAGATGCACAATCAAGTCTGTGTGAGGATATATCATTATTGATTATGTCGGCGACCTTGGATAATCAAGGTTTACAGGCTCATCTACCTGACGCTGCTTACTTAAGTTGTGAGGGGAGAGCTTTTCCAATTGATTATGTTTATCAAACAGTGAAAAGTAATGCGACTCGACGTGATAAGCAGCAAGCATTAGTTACCTTAATTAAACGAGCTTACCAAGAGCAACAGGGAAATATTCTTGTTTTTGCGGCAGGCGTTAAAGAGATTATTGAATGTTGTCGTGAGTTAGAGAGCTGGATAAAAACAAATAACCTTCCAGTATTATTGGCACCTTTGTATGGCAGACTTAGCTTAGATGAACAGCAAAAAGCAATACAAACGCCACCGAACAATATCAGAAAAATTGTTGTTTCAACCAATATAGCAGAAACAAGCTTAACGATTGATGGTATTACTGTCGTTGTTGACTCTGGTATTGAACGGAATTTTCAATTTCAAGCACAAACGGGTATTGGTAAGTTAAAAGACCAAATGATCAGTGAAGCAAGTGCTATACAAAGAGCAGGACGAGCAGGGCGGTTAAGTGCTGGTACTTGCTATCGATTATGGGCAAAAGAAAAGCGTTTAACGGCACAAAATGAATCACCTATACTGAACAGTGAATTAACCTCATTATTACTAGAAGTTAGTGCATGGGGTGTCTCTGATACAAATCAATTACCTTTTTTGACTCAACCTAATAAACAAAATGCTCAAATAGCTAGGCAATTATTGCAGAGTTTAAAGGCGATTGATGACAAAGGCCGATGCACCAAACATGGCGAACAGATAATTGAGCTAGGTTTAACGCCACGTTTAGGGCATATGTTGTTATCTGCACAGCAATTAGAAATAAAATATCAACAATCCGGGTTAGTGGCGTTAGCTTGTTTACTTTGTGCATTTTTAGAAAGTAATGAAAAAAGCAGTGATGATATTGTCAGTGAGCTTAGTTCTGTTTCATATCAAGTTACAACACAATATCAAGTATTGTTAAGAAAATGCGCTGTTACTGCACCTTCTATTTTACCAACTGCTTATTGTGGTGTGTTATTAGCCATCGCATTTCCTGACCGAATTGCCGTGAACCGCGGAAACAATAAAAGTAATGAATATTTATTAAGTAATGGGGTTGGTGTTGGTTTAATGCAGAGCTCTGTCTTGGTCAATGAAAGTATGCTGGTGGTTGCTGACCTTGCATTACCAGAGTTGCAAACTAATAGCCTTATTTTTAAAGCTTGCCCTATTAATTTAGAGGATATAAAAGTATATCTTCCTGATTATTTAGAAAAGGTTAATTACCTTAATTGGTCTTTGAAAAATAATAAACTTATTGCTGAACGACGTTTAATGCTAGGTAAAGTGGTTATCCATAAAACGCCCTTATCTAATGTCACTCAACAACAGAAGTTAGATGCCTTGTTGAATGCGATTAAACAGGAGGGGTTATCGCTTTTATATTGGAATGATGTGAATCAATCTTTATTAACACGTCTACGTTACGCTTCTTTACAATATCAGTTGGCCGGTGATAAAGAGATGGTTGATTTTAGCGAAGCGACTTTATTAAGTGAGTTAGATGAGTGGTTAGCGCCTTTTTGTCTTTCGATAACGCAGCCAGAGCAATTTAAAAAAATAGATCTAAAGTCTGCATTATTATCTCGCTTAACTTGGCCTCAACAACAGAAGTTGGCTTCGCAGTTTCCAGTCACCTTTACCGTACCAACTGGTTCGAAGATAAAACTACAATATCGTGAACAATTGCCGCCTTTATTATCCGTTAGAATGCAGGAGTTATATGGCCAAGTTGACACGCCGACTATTTTCAATGGACGTATTAGTTTGCAAATTGCGTTATTATCGCCGGCCATGAAAACATTACAATTAACGCAGGATTTACATTCTTTTTGGTGTGGTGCTTATAGCGAGGTACAAAAAGAAATGAAAGGGCGTTACCCTAAGCACTTTTGGCCCGATGATCCAACGATTGCTATGGCGACCTCTAAAACTAAAAAATATTTATCTTGAAACATAATGTTAAGATATGAAATATAAAAGCAATTAATAAAAAACGAGTTAAATAAATCTGTTATGGCAAAAACCCCGAATAAACCGACGGCAAAAACACCCACTAAAAAAAGTGTTAAAACAGCAGCATCTAAAACGACGGCAAAGAAAACGACAGTTAAAAAGACCACTGCAAAGAAAAAAGTATCTACGCCAAAGAAAGCTAAACTTCCGCTTAAAACGCGCTTATTAAAAGGCTTATGGTCGATTACCTGGAAATTAGGGTTAGCCTTTATTGCTTTTATGGTTATTTCTGGGATTTATTTCGATAAAAAAATTGAAAACAGAATGGATGGTTCAACTTGGACATTACCTGCGACACTTTACGCTCGTCCATTAATCTTAGAGAAGGGGGTGTCATTATCTAAGAGCACGTTAATCAGTGAGCTTAGATTGCTTAACTACAGAGCGGTTAGGTCGGTGCAAGGCGCTGGGCAATTTGCGGTACAAGGCCAACAGGTTGTTATCTACAGACGTGCTTTTAACTTTCCGGATCGCGTCTCACCTGCACAATTAGTTTATGTTAATTTTGATGCAAATGGTGTGCATAGCCTAAAAAATCAAAAACAGGTGGAAATTAAACGTTTTCGCTTAGATCCTTTGTTATTAGATAGATTGAATAGCAAACAAATTCAAGATCGTGTTTTTGTTCCATTTGAAAAGATACCTGACTTGTTTATTAATACTCTTATTTTGATGGAGGATCGTGACTTTTATCATCATCAAGGTATCTCTCCTTTAGCTATTTTACGTGCGTTTATTGTCAACTTAAAAGCAGGACGAACTTTACAAGGCGGCAGTACATTAACGCAGCAATTAGCTAAAAACCTATTTTTAAGTCGAGAGCGTAGCCTTTGGCGTAAGTTTCAAGAAGCATATATCGCGGTACTGATAGATTATAAATACAGTAAAGATAAAATATTGGAGTCCTATTTAAACGAGGTTTATCTAGCCCAAAATGGCGCAACAGGTGTTTATGGTGTGGAGTTAGCGAGTGACTTTTATTTTGCTCGTCCTATCGATGAATTACGTGTTGAGCAAATAGCATTAATGGTCGCGATCATTAAAGGACCATCATATTATAATCCAAGGCGTAATCCTGAACGAGCGTTAGCGCGAAGAGACTTGGTATTACGTTTAATGTTACAAAATAATTATATTAGTACAGAGCAATATCGAATATCTGTTAAAGCACCTTTAAATTTAAGTAATGCTAAAGCACTTAATAATCGTGCAAATCCTGCTTTTGTTAGTTTACTGCATCGTGAACTAGAGAAAGAAGTGCCAGCGCGCATTAGCAAGCAGAGTGGTTTATCTATTTTTACGTCTATTTCTCCTATTGCCCAGAAGCATGCTGAAATGGCCATCCAAAATGGCATCAATAAAGTACAGAAAAAAAATCATAACGATTTACAAGGTGCAATGGTGGTTATTGATCGTAAATATGCCGAAGTACGTGCCTTGGTATCTGGTAAAGATGTTAAATTTAGTGGCTTTAATCGCGCCTTAGATGCAAGCAGACCAATTGGCTCTTTAGTGAAGCCGGCAGTGTATTTAACCGCACTAGATAATGGGTATCACTTATCAGATAAACTAAATGATAGAAGTATTGTCCTAAAGAATAGTACTGGGCAACGCTGGAGGCCTAAAAATTACGATAGAAAATTCCGAGGTGAAGTGACATTAGAAAAAGCACTGGTTAGTTCTTTGAATGTGCCTACGGTTAACTTAGGCATGAAGATAGGTTTAGATAATGTTATCGAAAGCTTATATAAAATGGGGGTTGAAGAAAAAATCCCTGCTTACCCATCTTTAGTATTGGGAAGTGTGTCATTATCGCCATTTCAAGTGGCACAAATGTATCAACCCATTGGTATGAGTGGCGTTTATAAGCCGTTAACAATGATTAGAACTATTGTATCAAGTCAGGGGATTCCTCTTTATCAGCGAAGTGCATCGGCTCGTCGCATTTTTTCAAGTGAAGCGGTTGGCGAGCTATCAACGGCTTTACATAAAGTGACCACTGAGGGCACGGCTCGTAGTCTAAGGTGGCGTAATCCAGGACAGTATTTTTATGGAAAAACGGGTACAACGAACAACCTAAATGATAGCTGGTTCGTTGGCTTTGATCAGGATGAAGTGGTAACAACTTGGGTTGGAAAAGACAATAATAAAAGTGCGGAGTTAACCGGTAGTAGCGGTGCATTGGTATTATTTTCAGGTTATATGAAAGAAAAAATAGGAAAAAAATAACGTGCAACTTAACGACGTACATAACAGCGAACAGTTGCAATGCTTGTTCGATGAAAATAAAGGTTGGGATAAGCAATATCGCTTGATTATTCAACTGGGTAAATTATTAACCCCTATGCCAGAACCGCTAAAACTAGAGGAGCATAA
This sequence comes from Psychromonas aquatilis, assembly GCF_038155185.1. Lineage (NCBI taxonomy): Bacteria > Pseudomonadati > Pseudomonadota > Gammaproteobacteria > Alteromonadales > Psychromonadaceae > Psychromonas > Psychromonas aquatilis. The sequence continues at coordinate 22,826 of NZ_JBAKAZ010000027.1, read as the reverse complement.
AGTTAAAGGCTGTGATAGCAGTGCTTGGTTAGTGATTTCAGAGAGAGATGGACACTATGATTTTTTAATGGACAGTGATACGCGTGTGGTTAAAGGGTTAATGAAAGTGGTTTCCTTGATGTTTCAGGGCAAAACAAAACAACAAATAGCATTGGTTGACTGTGAAGAAGTTTTTAGCAATTTAGGATTGTTACATCACTTAAGTCCATCTCGTGCAAACGGCATCTTTGCTATTATTAAAAAAATTCAAGGAGTTAATTAATTTGAATACAATTCGATTTTTTATGTTTATCAGCGGGTTATTGTTGTCATTGAGCCATGCCCATGCAGCGACGGTTGAAAAAGGTAAACCCAATCAACGTTTTACTTATGAGGTTTCTTACTTAGGTATGTCAATAGGTGAAATGACACAAGCTTACCAATGGCAAGGCTCAAAGGTATCTGTCGATTCTGCTGCAGATTTTTCTTTTATGCTTTTTTCCTTTGGAGGGAATCAACAGTCAGAGTTGGATTGGGATGAAGACAAAGGGCTTTTCTATAGTCGTTATTTTCAACGTGAAAGTGAAGGGTTTAGTACGGTAAAAATGACTGCGACATTTGATCAACTGGGCCAGAGCACTGAAATTGTAAATAATGGTGAAACATCAACTTTCACAAGTGATGGAAATCAAATTGTGGATTTTAATGCGATTAATTTACAAATTAGCGAAGGCTTGAAAAGAGGTCAAACGCTGTTTGAGTTTTATATGCAAACCTCTACTAAAGTGTCCCATTACTTTTTTGAAGTAAAAGGAAAAGAAATGGTGAAAACACCGTTAGGCGAGGTCGAGGCTTATCGAGTAGAGCAAATAAGAAAAAGTGATCGCACCTTCGTTACTTGGTTTGCACCTAAGTTTGATCATCAAATGGTGAAGTTCGAATATCAAAGAAGAGTCTTAGACATAGAAGGCGAATTAATTGATTACCGTAATGACATTTAAATAGATATAAATAATAATGAATAAAGCTAAGTTTAAAAAAGGGCAATTACACCCACGTAATAAACATCAAGGTCGTTATGATTTTCCTGCTTTAGTTCAAGCATGTCCTGAGCTGTCGAAGTATTTAGTGTTAACGCCAAGAGGTGAAGATAGCATTAATTTTAGCGATCCTAAGTCAGTGATGCTGCTCAATAAAGCATTATTAGCCTATTTTTATCAGATTGACTTTTGGCAAATCCCAGCGGGATATTTATGTCCACCTATTCCAGGAAGAGTGGATTACATTCATTATCTTGCAGATTTATTAGCTGGTAGTGTTGAATCTGGTTTGCTCACAGGCAGTCAAATAAAGGGGTTAGATATTGGTTGTGGTGCAAATTGTATTTATCCTATCTTAGGGGCCCGTAGTTATGATTGGTCCTTTGTTGGAGCTGATATCGATGCGCTTGCCGTTAAAACTGCGCGCTTATTAGTAAGCTCAAATGTAAATCTGAGAAACAAAGTGAGTATCCGTGAGCAGAAAGAAAAAGATAATATATTTACGGGCTTAGTAACAAAAAATGACCGCTTTGCTTTTTCTATGTGTAACCCTCCTTTTCATGCTTCTATGGAAGAGGCTGCGTCCGGGACACAATTAAAATTAAAGAATTTAAATAAAAAAGCAAAGCCAGCTGAGACCAATCATAAAACGGATAAAGTGACGCTTAACTTTGCGGGTCAGGCGCATGAATTGAGTTGTGCTGGTGGAGAGATTCAATTTGTGAAACAAATGATCAAAGAGAGTTTATTGTTTAAACAACAAATTTGTTGGTTTACTTGTTTAATCTCTAAAAGCGCTAATCTTGCTCCGCTTAAACAGCTATTGGAGAAGCAAAATGTCCAGCAACTGAAAGTGGTAGAAATGGCTCAAGGGCAAAAGATAAGTCGCTTTATTGCTTGGACTTACTTAGATCAGCAGCAACAAAAAGATTTTTTTGCTTAATTTTTCTTTAATAAGGTATGTTACTGAAGGTGCAGTATACAGACAAAAAAACGAGCTAAAAAGCTCGTTTTTTATTAATTGTAAGTTGTTATTTTTCGCCGATAGGCAATACAGTGCGGCCAAACTGCTCATTGATGACTTCTGCCATTGCTAAGTAGATAGCACTTAAACCACAGATAATGCCTTCGTAACCAGCAATTTTTTTAATTAATGCTGAATGCGTAATATCACCCAATGCTAATAAGAAAAATAATACGGTTAGGCTAGCAAAGATAAACTGTAATACACGATTACCGCGCAATGTACCAATGAACATAAAGCCTGTGAAAATCCCCCACATGATTAAGTAACAAGCCATAAACGCATTTGAAGTTGCTTGAGTAGGGCCTGTTTCTAAACCAAGTTCAGGTAATAAAAGTAAAACCACCAGGCTTATCCAAAAAAATCCGTATGACGTAAATGCAGTTAAACCAAAAGTATTTCCTTTTTTAAACTCTAAAATACCTGCAATAACTTGAGCAGCTCCTCCGTAGCATAATCCCATGGCCAAAATCATGGCACTGATTGGAAAAAAACCAGCATTATGGATGTTTAGTAGGACGGTTGTCATGCCAAAGCCCATTAAACCTAATGGAGCGGGATTGGCATAATTATTTAATTGTGACACGATATTTCCTTTTATTTGATTAAGATAAGTAATGGCGGTGGAAAATAGCATGAGCGGGGTTATTGTAAAGGAATATGTTTTAAATCACGCATAGAATTGTTTTTAATCAATTCTATAGGGAATATTTAATTCACTATATTTTTATAAAAAATAAAAAATTAAGCTATTGTACATTTTGTTTTGTTGGTGCATTGTTAAGGATTATAAAATTATTATTCATAAACTAAAGATCATAAGCGATTAACTGCTTATTAATGATGGCAATGACAATGAAAGCACCTACACTCTCGATAAAAAATCTGCACAAGTCTTTTGCTGATAATCATGTTTTGAAAGGAATTGATCTTGAAGCGCATAAAGGGGATGTTATCTCCATTTTAGGCTCTTCAGGATCTGGGAAAAGTACCTTATTACGCTGTGTTAATTTATTGGATATCCCTAGTTCAGGCGAGATTCTAGTAAATGGTGAATTAATTCAGATGAGGAAAGATAAAAAGCACGGTATTGTACCTGCCTCAATCCAGCAAGTTGAACGTATACGTAGTCGCCTAGCAATGGTATTTCAAAGCTTCAACCTTTGGTCTCATTTGTCGGTGATTGAAAATGTTATCGAAGCACCTGTACATGTATTAGGTGTACCTAAAAAAGAGGCGATTGTTAAAGCAGAAGCTTTATTGCAACGTGTTGGACTTTACGAACGTAAAGATTATTACCCAGGACAACTCTCCGGTGGTCAGCAACAACGCGTGGCAATTGCACGTGCTTTGGCTGTTGAGCCGGAAGTCATGTTATTTGATGAGCCAACATCGGCTCTCGACCCTGAATTAGTTGGGGAAGTGCTCAATGTAATGCGAGACCTAGCTGAAGAAGGTCGTACTATGTTAGTGGTCACGCATGAAATGGCTTTTGCCAGAGATGTTTCTAATAAAGTTTTATTTTTACATGAAGGTTTAGTTGAAGAGGAAGGAAAACCAGAAATTATTTTTGAAAACCCTTCATCTGAACGTTTTAAACAGTTTATTTCTACGGTTTATTAGTTAGCAACTTAATTAACAAACTGTAATTACATTAATACAATTAGTTATTTATCATAAAATAAGGAAATACAATGAAAAAACTTAGCTTATTAATCGCCCTATGCGCTTTTGCCTTTAACTCAGCTCAAGCCAAGGAATGGAAAGATATCCGTATTGGTGTTGAAGGTGCTTACCCTCCATTTAGTAAAACAGAAGAAGATGGTTCTGTTACTGGTTTTGACATTGATATTGCCAATGCATTATGTGCAGAACTAGAAGCTAAATGTACGTTGGTTAAACAGGATTGGGATGGGATTATTCCTGCCTTAAAAGCACGTAAATTTGATGCGATTATTGCGACAATGGACATTACAGAAGAGCGTAAGAAACAAGTTGCTTTCACTAATAAATACCAGCATATCCCAGCACGTTTTGTTGCTAAGAAAGGCACTGCCTACGAGGGAACGGAAGAGTTCATGAAAGGTAAAAAAGTAGGTGTGCAACGTGCAACTACAATGGACTTATATATTTCTGATAACTTCCCTTCTGCTGAAATTAAACGTTACGGTTCAGCTGATGAAGCTTATTTAGATTTAATTGCTGGCCGTGTTGATTATGTAATGGCTGATTCTGCTGCTATTACTGATGGTTTATTATCAAAAAAAGACGGGGATAAATTTGAGTTTGTTGGCCCTAAATTAAATGACCCTAAATGGTTTGGTGAAGGTGCAGGTATTGCTGTTCGTAAAGAAAATAAAGATTTACAAGAGCAATTAAATAAAGCAATTGCAGCGATCCGTGCAGATGGTACTTACAAAACGATTCAAGATAAGTACTTCACTTTTGATGTTTACGGTCAAGAATAAGTTGTATATGACTGTTAACGCTATGCTTTAGACTAACAGTCATAATAGGGCGCTTTACTTGATAGTGATCAGTAAAGCGCTGTTTTTTTAAAGTAGTAAATCTACTTATTTGTTTTAACTACTCACTAAATTTCATCTATCACTTTTATATAAATGAAATAAGTCAATTCCGAATGTAAGTTGCTTTAAATAATTATTTTTATCAAAGCCGACATAACAGAAAATATTTATTTTAAGTAATCACCTTAGTTAGCTCATTTGCAGGTTAACTAAAATTAAAAGAAGTTAATATGTTCGATTTATATGGATATCAAGAAATATTTTTGGAAGGAGCCTGGCTAACACTGCAAGTTGCATTGTTATCTTTATTGCTGGCCATTTTTTTAGGGTTAATCGCTGCCCTTGCCAAAATCTCTCACTCTACAATTTTAAAAAGTCTCGCGACACTATATACCACCATTATACGTGGTATCCCTGATCTTATTTTAATGTTATTAATCTTTTTTGGCGGTCAAATGCTGATTAATAACTTGAGTTATAACTTAAATGAATGGATCAATGAAACCATGACACAGTATTATCCAAGTCATGAGTGGACATCTTATTTGCCTGATTATATCGATATCAGCCCTTATTTCGCGGGTATTGTGACCATTGGTTTTATTTTCGGGGCTTATATGGCAGAAACGTTCCGAGGTGCAATTCAATCTGTAGATAAGGGACAGTTAGAGGCTGCTACTGCTTATGGAATGAATAAATATAAGCGCTTTACGCGTGTTATGTTCCCACAGATGATGCGTCATGCTTTGCCTGGTTTAGGTAATAACTGGTTAGTTTTATTAAAAACAACGGCATTAGTCTCTGTTATAGGGTTACAAGATATGGTGAAAATTGCGGGTGATGCATCGGGTTCTACGCAAAAACCATTCACTTTTTATTTGGTAGTTGCATTAGTTTTTCTCTTCTATACAGCCATTTCTTCCGTTGTGCTTAATTGGGCAGAACGTCGATACAGTATCCAAACGAGGTAAATATGGATTTTTCAATTATTATAAATGAATACCCATTTTACTTAAGTGGTTTATGGACGACAACTTGGTTAGTCGCTACTTCGTTATTGATCGGTTTGTTGATTGCTATTCCCGCAGGGCTTTTACAAGATCATTCTTGGTGGATTATTAAGTGGCCAATCCGCGCTTATATGTACTTTTTTCGAGGCTCACCTTTATTAGTACAATTGTTCTTAATTTATTACGGTGCTGCTCAATTCGAATCTTTACGTGAAACATGGGCATGGGAGTTCTTACAGGAAGCGTGGTTTTGTGCTTTGCTAGCCTTTACTTTGAATACGGGTGCTTACACTGCTGAGATTGTTCGTGGTGTCGTTGCAACGGTTCCTGAGGGCGAAGTTGAAGCTGCAAAAGCGTACGGAATGAATCGTTGGAAAACCTTAAAACGTATCATTTTACCTAATGCTTTACGCCGTGCGTTGCCTGCCTATAGTAATGAAATTATTTTTATGATCCATGGTAGTGCTGTTGCTGGTATCGTCACTATTGTTGATATTACTGGTGCTGCTAGGGTTGTCAATGCGCGTTATTATGCGCCTTTTGAAGCGTATTTAGCTGCCGCTTTGTTATATATGTGCTTAACATTTACTGTTATTTATTTATTTAAGCTATGGGAAAAAAGTTACCAACATTAAAAGTCGCGCTATTAAATGAGTGTTTTGATGATTCATGACACTCATTTCCTGAAGCGCATCTTTGTCTATTCAGTTTTATTTACTTATTAAGTTGAGCTTTAATGAAGTCATTTACTCCTCCTAAAGGACTTAAAAATAAACACCTCCAATCGATTTTATCCAGTACAGGCCCTCGTCAATTTTTTGAGAAAAGGCGTTGTAAAGCACTAATTAATTCATCAATACCTGAAATTATCGTCACCCCTCAAAATATTAAATTAGCTGGCTGTTTATCAAAAACAACTAAGCCACGTAAAGGGATCGCCATTCTCTTGCATGGTTGGGAAGGCTGCACTGAGTCCCTGTATATGTTATCAACCGGACAAGCTTTTTTAGATGATGGCTATGATGTATTTCGTTTAAATTTTCGAGACCATGGTGGAACCCAACATTTAAATGAAGGGTTATTCAACTCTATGTTGTTGGAAGAGGTACTAGAAGCGGTTAAATACTTAGCGGCTAAGTATGGCGGTCAACATAATGTGTTATGCGGTTATTCGTTAGGTGGTAATTTTTGTTTACGTATTGCCAACTTAGCGGTAGCGAAAGAACTCAACATTGACCAGGCGATTGCTGTTTGCCCTTTATTAGATCCGCCAACGACAATGGAAGCATTAAGTAATGGCTTGTTTATTTACGAGCAGTACTTTGTTAAAAGATGGAAAAGCTCATTATCAAGGAAGCTTAACTATCACTCATACTTGGATTACAAAGGTAAACTTAACGAATTAAAGTCATTACAGCAGATGAATGATTTTTTTATTGTTAATTACACTGAGTTCAACACAGTTAATGAATATCTGAAGGCTTATTCATTACTTGGGGATACATTACAAACATTAAGCATACCAACTACGATCATTTCGACTGAAGATGACCCAATGATCCCTGCTTCACAATTAAGTCAGCTATACCCATCTCCTTTCTTATCATTTGACTTACAAGCGAGTGGTGGTCACTGTGCTTTTATTAAAAACTGGAAGTTAGAAAGTTGGGTGAACGAGCGAATTATTTATCATGTCCAACAACAATTTATAGCCAGTGAAGACTTTTAAACCACATATTTTGTGTATGAACTTATTGTGTTCATTCTTTTGATCATTGTATCGATCTAGATCTCACTTTATTAGTGAGTTACTCCATAGACTGATTGCCTATTCACAATAAGTTTTTAGCTAAGCGTATTCGTTTTGTTTAAAAATTTATAAACTAACAATTTAAAACGACGATACAGTATTACCGTTTATCAAGGAGAAAGTTTATGTCTGATGTATTTCACTTAGGTTTAACAAAAGCGATGTTAGACGGTGCAACTTTAGCAATTACACCAGGAGACCCTGAGCGTGTTAAGCGTATTGCTGAACTAATGGATAATGCTACTTTTTTAGCAAGCCATCGAGAATACACAGTATATTTAGCCTATATAGAAGGCCTGCCGGTTGTAGTTTGTTCTACCGGTATTGGCGGACCTTCAACGTCCATTGCGGTGGAGGAGCTTGCACAGTTAGGTGTACGTACTTTTTTACGTATCGGTACGACGGGAGCGATACAACCGCATGTGAATGTGGGTGATGTTATTGTGACACAAGGATCGGTACGTTTAGATGGTGCGAGTTTACATTTTGCGCCAATGGAATATCCAGCAGTAGCCGATTTTGCTGCAACGACTGCAATTGTAGCAGCTTGTCGCGAAACAGGTATTGAACCACATGTTGGAATAACAGCCTCGAGCGATACTTTTTACCCAGGACAAGAGCGATACGATACGGTTTCAGGGAGAGTAACACGCCAGTTTAAAGGGTCTATGCAAGAGTGGCAGGATCTTGGGGTGCTAAATTATGAAATGGAATCGTCAACTCTGTTTACTATGTGTGCATCACAAGGGTGGGCTGCAGCTTGTGTCGCAGGCGTTATCGTAAATCGTACTCAGCAAGAAATTCCAGATGAAGCGACGATGAAAAAAACCGAGTCAAATGCGATTGCTATTGTCGTTGCTGCTGCTAAGCAGTTATTACAAACGGCTTAGTTTTTATAATAGTAAACTTATTTTACAAGCGACTTATATAAACAGACTTCTTTTAAAAGAGAATATAAAAATGAAAAAGAATTACTTTAGTGAATTAGAAAAGCTATTAGATAATAGCTCAGCTCCCTATTCAGGGTTTAGTGTTGCCTCTATTGTTGTGTGTAAAGATGGGCGTGAATTTAAAGGTGTTAATGTTGAATCTGCAGCTTACCCAACGACAATCTGTGCTGAGCGTAATGCTATTTTTACCGCTGTAGCGGAAGGGATTGCTAAGGGCGATATTGAATCGGTTCATATTGCAGCACGTAATGCGGAAGGGCTTTTAGTGACCGCTCATCCATGTGGTTCTTGCCGACAGGTAATTGCAGAGCAATCAATGAATGATTGTGTTGTTTATAGCTACCAGTCTGCTCAGGATTATACTGAAAATGCCATTGCTACTTTATTACCTTTTGCCTTTTTAGGTGAAGAGTTATAATTTTTAATGGGCTAATTAAAGGTTAACCACTATTCGTTAGCCTTTAATATAAGTGATCGGTTAAATGGATTGCTTCATCTAATAATTCCATTGGCGTTAAAGTATGCTCACTTAAGGCCAGTGCCATTGCTGTACTTTTTCCTTCACGCTGCTGGCAAAAATTAAATAAAACACGCAGAATCTCTGAAAAATTGGCAATGGTATTAAAACTATTTAAGCCTTTATTAAGGTGTTTTTCTAAATAATTATAATAACACTTCAGGTTGTCAGTTTGCTTTAAATCGAAAGCGGGTGCGTCATCCAATACTTTAGTAATAGGGCTATAAGCACCTAACTTAAAGCTAAACCATCTGTCATTCCACCATCCTATTTTTGTATTATTCAATATTTTTTGAGTATTAGAAAAAGGTAAATAATAAAACACATCTGCTCGTGCTTCTTTTATCTCTGGTGAAGCAGACATTAATGCCGCCGCTCTGATACTACTTTCTAATTCAATATAATGGCGGTATCGTTGGCTTTGTTTAACAAACCCTCTTAATAGCGAAAAATGCACATAAACAAGTTTATTTGGGTAAACAAGGTTGCAATGCTTGATCGGCTTTAATTCACCAATCAGTAAGCATTCAAAGTGTTTTCGTTGCAAGGTCTGTTGATAATGATAAGTCAGTTTATCCTGGACATTATCAGCTGGGGTATCCTTTATAATAGTATCTTCCTTACTATTATAAATATCTTGTGGAGGAAGGCTTTGTTTAGTGAGGTTTGTTGATTGTAATAAAATATAACCACTATTAGCTTCAGATGTCATTAACGTATAAAAGCCACGTTGATGATTTAAGTGTATTATTTTTCCTTCAGTCTGTAAGCCAATATAATCTCTTGGTATTTTATCTTGCTCTTTTAGGCGACTATAGTTGGTTAATAAAATCGCCAACTTTTCCAGGTAAAAATAATATAAGCGACTCGATAAGCCTGTTTTCTTTATCGCATTATTAATATCTAGGTTATCAACAATAGTACTTAAAACACTTCGCATAGCGTCTATGTTTTTATGCTTTCCTAAGCTATAAATTCGCTCACAGCTATTACATTTTAATCTTTGTGTACCTGCAGGCGTGAAACCATGTAGCTGTGCTGTATTTTTTTCATTAAAGAAAAAGTAGCGATAACAATGCTTACAATGTGTAATTTTTCTAGAAAAGTGAAACGATAGTTTTTCTTCAATTAAATTTGCTATTAATTCATTGTTAACCCAAGGTGGGTTACTACCACAAGCTTTACACTCTAATGATAGAAAACCTAAGCGCTTACTTTTATAGATATAATCTTCACTTTCTACCACCCCAAAGTTTTTGCAACTTACTGTTTTGCAAGAGTTAAAGTCTTTTCTTAATGAAAACATGTTATCGCCTAGTCAGGAAGTTTATGTGTCCAGATAGCATAAACCACATATTTTGTTAGTGCCAGTAAATGTAAAGGTTGCAAAGTTAATTGTAGAGAGCTAGGTCACGTTTTAATACAGCACTAATGCCTAATATTTGCTCATTGATAAACAAGGATACAAATATGCAAGAAGTAATTTTAGCGCTAATCGCAGGGCTTGTTGTTGGATTAATATTTGCTTTTTTGAAGCTTCCATTACCTGCTCCACCTGTTTTGTCAGGTATAATGGGAATTGTTGGTGTTTATATGGGGGGCATGCTTTACCAACAGTATATTGCTCCGCTATTTTCATAAGTCGTTATCGTAGGCATTGGGCAGATTTCCTGCGTAGATTAAAGCATTAGAATTACTCATTACAAATTTAGTAACAAGGATTAGGAATAACAATGAAAAGTAAATTAGAGCAGTTACGTGAGATGACAACAGTGGTGGCAGATACCGGTGATATTGAAGCAATTAAGCAATATCAACCAGAAGATGCAACAACCAATCCATCGCTTATTCTAAAAGCAGCATCGATTGAAGCTTATGCTGAGTTAATGACAAGTGCAATTGATTATGCAAAACAACAAAGCGACAACAAGCAACAGCAAGTTGAAATCGCTTGCGATATGTTAGCGGTTAACATTGGTAAAGAAATTTTAAAAACCATTCCTGGTCGTATTTCTACTGAAGTTGATGCGCGCCTTTCATACGATACAGAGGCAAGTCTGATCAAGGCTCGTCAGCTAATCAAAATGTATAATGATGCAGGAATAAGCAATGATCGTATTTTAATTAAGCTAGCAGCAACATGGAATGGTATTCAAGCAGCTAAAGTTCTTGAAAAAGAGGGTATTAACTGTAATCTCACGCTGCTTTTTTCATTCGCTCAAGCGCAAGCATGTGCAGAAGCTGATGTGTTTTTAATTTCACCGTTTGTTGGTCGTATTATGGACTGGTATAAAGCGAAACAAGGTGTTGATTTTTGTGCATCTGAAGACCCGGGTGTTTTATCGGTTACTAATATTTATAACTACTATAAAGAGCATGGTTATAAAACAGTGGTAATGGGTGCTAGCTTTCGTAATACAGGAGAAATACTTGAACTTGCTGGTTGTGACCGATTAACCATTAGTCCGCAACTATTACAAGAGTTAAAAGATTCTGAAGGTATTGTCGAAACTAAGCTAGTTGACAAAGGGGAAGTGAAATCGAGACCAATTGCTTTAACTGAGTCACAATTCTTATGGGAACATAATCAAGATGCGATGGCAGTTGAAAAGTTAGCAGAGGGTATTCGTAATTTTGCAATTGATCAAAATAAATTAGAAACCATGATTATGGAAAAATTATAAAACTTAATTTACGTAATGGGATAATTTCAACGTTATTTCAATAAATGTACTTGTCGTCAGGGTACAACAATATGAATGGTGACAGTATTGTCACCAAGCCCAACAGGGTATTAAACGGAGTAAAATATGGAAATCATTATGGGTTTAGTGGGTATTGTCAGCCTACTATTAATTGCTTTTATCTTTTCTAAGGATAAAAAGTCCATTAACTATCGAACAGTAGGTGGTGCCTTTGCAATACAAGCTATCATACCTGCTCTCGTTATTTTTACCCCTTGGGGTGTTTCTTTTCTGCAAGCAATTACAGAGGGAGTACAAGGAGTTATCAATAGCGCAAATGCAGGGGTAAGCTTTTTATTTGGCGGCCTAGTTTCTGGGAAGATGTTCGAAGTATTTGGTGGTGGTGGCTTTGTCTTTGCTTTTAAAGTATTGCCTATCATTATTTTCTTTGCATCATTTATGGCGGTCTTATATTACTTAGGAATAATGCAATTTATCATCAAAATCTTTGGTGGTGCATTACACAAGTTATTAGGTACCAGCAGAACTGAGTCTATGTCAGCTGCAGCAAATGTGTTTGTTGGCCAAACAGAAGCGCCATTAGTGGTTAAGCCGTACATTAAATATATGACACGTTCTGAGTTATTTGCTGTGATGTGTGGTGGTTTAGCATCTGTTGCTGGTTCTGTTTTAGTTGGTTACGCATCTTTAGGCGTTAGCCTTGAGTATTTAATCGCTGCATCTTTCATGGCGGCACCTGGTGGATTATTAATGGCTAAAATATTAGAGCCAGAAACTGAAAAAGCCAAAGAGATCACTGCTGAAGAGCTAGCCGCTGCTGAGGAAGAAGAAGATAAACCTGTTAATGTTATTGATGCTGCTGCATCAGGTGCTTCATCAGGTCTTAAGCTTGCCTTAAATGTAGGTGCTATGTTAATTGCATTCATTGCCTTAATTGCGCTTATCAACTCTTTATTAGGGACGTTTGGCGGTTGGGTTGGTTTAGAAGCATTAACGCTAGAGCAAATCTTAGGTTACTTATTTGCACCTGTTGCTTTCTTGATTGGTATCCCATGGTCTGAAGCGGTTAGTGCGGGTAGTTTATTAGGTCAAAAACTCGTTGTGAATGAATTTGTTGCTTACATCAACTTCATTGGCATTAAAGAAGCGATGAGTGAACATTCTCAAGTGATCATTACTGTTGCGTTATGTGGCTTTGCTAACTTATCGTCAATGGCAATCTTATTAGGTGGACTAGGCGTATTATCTCCATCACGTCGTCCTGATATCGCTCGTTTAGGTTTAAAAGCGGTAATGGCTGGTACATTATCTAACTTAATGAGTGCAACCTTAGTAGGTATCTTCTTTGCATTAAGCATTATGTAATATAAATACCCTTTTATTGAGGCACTAAAATTGGTGCCTCAATAATGAATTTTAGGCGTTACCTTTTATGTTGAGTATCGACATAAATGTTAAAACTTAAATACATACAACCAAAGGATCTTCGAATGAGTGATTTACAAAAAGCGGCAAGCCTTGCTGTTACGTTAATGGATCTAACGACATTGAATGATGATGATACTGATCAAAAGGTAATTCAGTTATGCCATGACGCGAAATCACAAGCGGGCAATACTGCAGCCGTCTGTATCTATCCTCGTTTTATTCCAGTTGCGCGTAAAACACTAAAAGAAATTGGTGCAACAGAAGTCAAAATTGCAACAGTGACTAACTTCCCACATGGTGGAGATGATCTTGAGATAGCTTTTGCTGAAACTAAAGCCGCTGTAGCTTATGGCGCAGATGAAGTGGATGTGGTTTTTCCGTATAAAGCATTAATTGCTGGCAATGAGGGCATTGGCGCAAAATTAGTAGCGGGTTGTAAAGCTATTTGTGGTGATGCGGTTTTATTAAAAGTTATCATTGAAACAGGTGAACTGAAAACAGACGCATTAATCACAAGAGCAAGTCAAATTTGTATTGAAGCGGGCGCTGACTTTATCAAAACATCAACGGGTAAAGTACCGGTTAATGCAACACCAGAAGCGACTAAGTTAATGTTAGATGCGATTAAAGCCTCAGGTAAAAAAGTAGGCTTTAAAGCGGCTGGTGGTGTTAAAAATGCTCAGGTTGCTAGTGATTATATGCAAATTGCACGTGATGTCATGGGCAATGATTGGGTAAACTCAGATAATTTCCGTTTTGGTGCTTCTAGCTTGTTAGCGAGCCTATTATCTGAAATTAATTTAGCAGAGAAACCAACTGAAACAGGAGGTTACTAGATGAAACGTACTATTTTCTTATTACTTGACTCATTAGGAATAGGGGCTAGCCATGATGCTGATAAATTTGAAAGCAGCTTAGCAGACGGCACAACCTTTAATGATGTTGGTGCAAATACCCTGGGTAGCATTGCTAAGTTATGTGCTGCAGGGCAAGCAGATATCGGACGAAAAGGTCCTTTGTTTATCCCTAATTTAACTAAGTTAGGATTAGCACATGCTTGTAAAGGTAGCACTGGTGAATACCCAATGGGCTTAGATGAATCAATTGAGCCTATTTCAGCCTATGGCCATGCTCAAGAGATCTCAACTGGTAAAGATACGCCTAGCGGACACTGGGAAATTACAGGTGCTCCTGTTTTATATGAATGGGGATACTTTAAAGAAAAACAGAATAGCTTTCCAAAAGCACTATTAGATCAGATTGTTGAGCGTACAGGTATTTCGGGCTACTTAGGGAACTGTCATTCATCGGGAACGGTTATTTTAGATGAGTTAGGTGAAGAACATATTAAAACAGGTAAGCCTATTTTTTACACTTCAAGTGACAGTGTGTTTCAAATTGCATGTCACGAAGAAACTTATGGTGTAGAAAAGCTTTATGCTCTTTGTGAGACTGTGCGTGAACTATTAGAGCCTTACAATATTGGTCGTGTTATTGCTCGTCCATTTATTGGTGATGCACCTGGTAACTTTGCTCGTACAGGTAATCGCCATGATTATTCTGTATTACCACCAACCAAAACACTGCTTGACCGCATGCAAGAAAGCGGCGGAGAAGTTGTTAGTATCGGCAAAATATCAGATATTTTTGCTGCTCAGGGTATTACACAGGCGATTAAAGCAACCGGCTTAGAAGCTTTATTTGATGCAACATTACAATCATTAAAAGACGCTAAGAAAGAAACGATTATTTTTACTAACTTCGTTAATTTTGATGCTGACTTTGGTCATCGCCGTGATGTCGCAGGTTATGCTGCTGCGCTTGAGTACTTCGATACTCGTTTACCAGAGCTACTTGCAGTATTAGAAGAGGATGATTTGTTAGTGCTGTCAGCTGACCATGGTTGTGACCCAACCTGGCCTGGTTCAGATCATACTCGAGAGCATATCCCTGTTATTTTTTATGGGGAAGGTGTACCTGCAGGCTCTGTTGGATTACGTGAAACATTTGCTGATATTGGTCAAACCATAGCAGAACATCAACAATTACCGGATCTAGAATACGGTATAAGTATTTTTAAATAATTAATGGAGAAGTAAGATGGCAACACCTCATATCAATGCAGAAAATGGTGATTTTGCAGAAACAGTATTATTACCTGGGGATCCTTTACGTGCAAAATATATTGCAGATAACTTCCTAGAAGATGTTGTACAAGTAACAGACGTACGTAACATGCTAGGTTTTACTGGTACTTACAAAGGTAAAAGAATATCAGTAATGGGTAGCGGAATGGGGATCCCGTCTTGTTCTATCTACGCAACTGAGTTAATTAAAGACTACGGCGTGAAAAACTTAATTCGTGTTGGTAGTTGTGGCGCAGTAAGCCGTGATATCAAAGTACGTGATGTGATCATCGGTATGGGTGCGTCGACGGATTCAAAAGCAAACCGTATTCGCTTTGCTAACCATGACTTTGCAGCTATTGCTAATTACGAGTTATTAGAAAAAGCCGTAAACTCAGCGAAAGCACATGGTATCAAAGCACAAGTAGGTAATATTTTTTCTGCTGATACATTCTATACACCAGAGCCAGAAGTTTTTGATGTGTTAGAAAAATACAACATTCTAGGTGTGGAAATGGAAGCAGCTGGTTTATATGGTGTTGCTGCTGAATACGGCGCTAAAGCGTTATGTATTTTAACTGTATCTGACCACATTCGTACAGGTGAGAACCTGCCTTCGGATGAGCGTCAAAACAGCTTTAATGAAATGATTTTAATCGCACTTGATTCTGTTATTGCAGAGTAAAGTACGATGACGAAAAGTCCTACTATCTTTTTTGATAGTAGGCAGGCTGCCTATCACTAGCCAATAATAATTAAGGTGTTAGCAGTTATCTATTTGACGTTACATATAATACTGACGAGAAAGTATTTTTTACAATTAAAAAGGAATTTATCATGAAAAAAACATTACTTGCATTAAGTCTAGCTTCTGCCGCAATACCAGCTGTCGCAGCAGATTACAGCGATGGCGATACGCATAAAAATGACTTTAAATGGATGCAAGCAAATCTGATGTATGCTGTGAATGAGTTACCTGGGGAATCTGACCATGACTATTTAGAGCTTGAATTTGGTGGCCGTGCAGGAATATTAGATTACTACGGTTATGCTGATGTATTTAATTTAACAAATAGTGACTCTTCAGATAAATCAGGACAAGATAAAATCTTTATTAAATTTGCACCACGTATTTCATTAGATGGTTTAACGGGTAAAGATTTATCATTTGGTCCTGTTCAAGAATTATATTTTGCTACTTTATTTAACTGGAGTGGTGGTTCTAGCGCTGATTCAGTAAACAACTCTTTTTGGGGGCTTGGTTCTGATGTGATGGTTCCTTGGTTAGGTAAAGTTGGTTTAAACTTTTACGGTTTATATGATTTAAATGAAAAAGATTGGAACGGTTACCAAATTTCTACTAACTGGTTTAAACCATTCCACTTTTTCTCGAATGGTAGTTTCTTATCATACCAAGGGTATATCGATTACCAATTTGGTGTAGATGATGACTTTGGCGCGCTTTACACAAGTAATGGTGGAACGATGTACAATGGTATTTATTGGCATTCAGATCATTTCTCTGTGGGTTATGGTTTAAAAGGCTTTAAAGATATATATGCACTTAAAGACGGCGGCCTAGCTGGTAAAACAACAGGCTTTGGTCATTACTTTGCAGTGACATATAAGTTCTAAGCTTATTTAAATACGCTTAATTATAAAATGACTAGGTTATTGGTTATCTAGTCATTTTTACTTTTAGTAGCAATCAATACTGAGTTTTTTGTAAATAGATAGCATTATATTTACAAAGTACTTAGCCAATCCTCATATTCCCTCTATTTACGGAGTCATACATGATCCTTGTTCCTCAAGAAATTATTCGTCATAAACGTGATGGGAAAGTATTAACAGCGCAAGAAATCAACTTTTTTATTCAGGGCATTACCGATAACAGTATCAGTGAAAGTCAAATAGCCGCTTTTGCGATGGCTATTTATTTCCAAGATATGAATATGGAAGAGCGTGTATTAATTGCCTCTGCCATGAGAGACTCTGGTGAAGTCTTGGATTGGTCTTCATTAAACTTAAATGGCCCAATTGTTGATAAGCACTCAACGGGTGGTGTAGGTGATGTAACATCATTAATGTTAGGTCCAATGGTTGCTGCTTGCGGTGGTTACGTGCCTATGATTTCAGGGCGTGGGTTAGGACATACCGGTGGCACCTTAGATAAATTAGATGCTATTCCCGGTTATCAAACCACAGTCAGCAACGATCATTTCAGAAAAGTGGTGCAAGAGGCTGGGGTTGCGATTATTGGGCAAAGTGCCAATTTAGCTCCTGCGGATAAGCGTTTTTATGCAACACGTGACATTACTGCAACCGTTGAATCAATTCCATTGATCACCGCTTCTATTTTATCTAAAAAACTTGCTGCAGGATTGGATGCCTTAGTGATGGATGTAAAGGCCGGCAGCGGGGCATTTATGCCGACTTATCAGCAATCACAAGCCTTAGCTAAGAGTATTGTTGCGGTAGCAAATGGTGCAGGGTGTAAAACATCGGCATTAATCACCAATATGGACCAAGTCCTAGCAAGTAGCGCTGGTAATGCAGTAGAGGTACGTGAGGCGGTACGATTTTTAACTGGTGAGTATGTTAATCCAAGGTTACACGAAGTGACCATGGCATTATGTGCAGAAATGTTAGTATCAGCAAACTTAGCTGACAATACTCAACAAGCACTGGTTCAATTACAAGCCGTGTTAGATAATGGTAAAGCTGCTGAAACCTTTGGTAAAATGGTGAGTGGTTTAGGCGGACCAGCTGACTTTGTAGAAAAGCATGAGCAACATTTACCCAAAGCTGCACTGATTAAACCGGTTTATGCCACTGAAAGTGGTTACATCAATCATATTGATGCGCGAGATATTGGGATGTCAGTCGTTAATATGGGTGGTGGTCGCCGTGTTTCTAGTGATAGCATTAATTATGCTGTAGGCCTAAGTGAATTGGTTAGTATTGGTGACAAGCTAGACAAAGGCTCTCCAGTGGCGATGGTGCACGCGCAAACGGAACAGCAATTTAAAGAGACAGAGAAAACGATTTTAAGCGCTATTCATTGCACGCCAGAGAAAGCAGCAGCGGAACCACAGGTTTATGAAACATTCCGCCATCAAGTAAATAGCTAAAAAATTTAGCGAAATAATTAAATGTGTAAGGAGTGAACCTATTACGCATTTATCATGTATTAAATATTCAAACAGTTTCAAGACAAAGGAATAACAAATGATTACTAAAAACCTACCTTTAACCGATATTCATCGTCATTTAGACGGTAATATCCGCATTGAAACGATTTTAGAATTAGGTCAAAAGTTTAATTTAGCATTACCAGCAACGGATAAAGAAACATTACGTCCTTTTGTACAAGTTGTTGAAACACAGCCTGACTTAATGGCTTTTCTATCAAAATTGGATTGGGGGGTTGCTGTATTAGGTGATTTAGATGCATGTTATCAGGTGGCGTATGAAAATGTAGAGGACGCTAAAAATGCATTAATTGATTATACGGAATTACGTTTTTCACCATATTACATGGCAATGAAACATAACTTACCTGTACAAGGTGTGGTAGAAGCAGTTGTTGCTGGTGTTGCAGCAGGTAGCCGTGACTTTAATGTTAAAACCAATTTAATTGGGATCATGAGCCGTACTTTCGGTGTAAAAGCATGTCAATTAGAGCTGGATGGACTGCTTAGCCAAAAACAGAAGTTAGTGGCTATTGATCTAGCTGGTGATGAGCTTGGCCAACCTGGAGAGCAATTTACAGAGCACTTCAAGCAAGTGAGAAAAGCTGATTTACGTGTCACGGTTCATGCTGGCGAAGCTGCAGGCTCTGAAAGTATATGGCAAGCGATTCAAACATTAGGTGCTGTGCGTATTGGCCACGGTGTAAAAGCACTTTCTGATGCAAAATTAATGGATTATTTAGCGGATAATAAAATTGGTATTGAGTCTTGTATTACCTCTAATATTCAAACAAGTACGGTGGCTGATATCACTAATCACCCGATTAAAACATTCCTTAATCACGGCATAATGGCTTCAATTAATACTGATGATCCAGCTGTGGAAGGAATCGAATTACCTTATGAGTACGAGGTCGCTGCGGGTAAAGCTGGTCTTACATTAGCGCAAATAAAACAAGCACAAATTAATGGTTTAGAGATGTCATTTTTATCTGATTCAGAGAAGAAGGCATTAAAAGAGTTAGCGCTTAATCGTTAAACTGGCTTGCTAGTTTAAACTTAGGATTATTGGTACGGTTAAACTATTAATTTTTAACGTTATTAAATGTTTAAAGCGCTTTGATTAGCGCTTTGTTATTTATATTATGGTGGTTATAAATGAATAAAATAAACCCTAAAAAATTACTAAAAAGTAAATGGACTGCTGTTAAATCGATTAATAAAGAAAAGCATTTTTTAGTGACAGAAGTTGAGTTTGATGAGGAAGGGGTTGTTGTTTTATGTATTTTAGAAGCGATTATTTCTCATAGAGCGACAAGCATTGATTGGTCTGATCTAAAAGATACAACACAATGGATACAAGGTTGGAAGTAAAGCTTTGGTTTAATATTAACCAATGATTCTCATCTAAATTGCCATTTAAAAAAGCTTTTCTGCAAATAATGCAGGTAAGCTTTTTACAAGGTTTACTTCTCTAAGCATATTTTTTGCACTTCTAAAAACAACTTTCTATACATAGATTCTATATTATCGACACCTACACAGCAGACTTCTGTACTTAGCCTACGATCTAAGGCGTCTCATTTCTGGCTATTTTTTTAATAAAAAGCCAGTCAAGAGCTCTTGGTAATGTATTTTTATACCAATTATATTAAATAAGTGATCTAAATTTTACGCAGAAAAAATGACTTAGTTTAAGGCGTAATTTGAGTTAAATAGTTGTTCTATTTGCGAAAATTACAACGAAGAAATAAGTTATTTTAGCAAGTAAAATAGATCAGTTAATTAGTGTGATTGGTATTATCATTGACTCGATACCTTATATAACTTGTTAAAAGTTAATTAAGTTGATAGAGCGAAATTGGAAGGTTGACCAATCACTTAATAGTTTAATGACCTCATTGATAGGGGGCGCAATATAGATCAGCCCAATAACAGCAATAAGAGTAACGAGACTGAGCAGTTTATTATCCCATTCAACTACCTTTAGAGCAGTACCAAATGAACGCTTAATCCTTACATTACTCAAGTCAACGCTATAGAGCTCATCTAATAGGAGATGCACTAAGCCACCTAATAAAACAAAACCACCACAAAGCCAGGAAAAGGCAGCAGAATCAATAATAACTTGGTTATTCAATTTCCAAGTGACTTGGGTAGTGAGTAAGGCACTAAATAATAAAAACAATAAAGAGTGACAACTACCTCGGTGTACTGTTATTTTTTCAAAAATAGGGCGGAGAATATATTTCATAAAAGCAAAGACTAATAATGGAGTAAAAATAAGCTCTATAAAACTAACATGAATAAGCGGATTACTTGTTATGTAGCGTAAAGCGAAAAATGCACAGCTAAAGGCGAATAAATTAAAGATGGTATTCAATGAGGTAGAGTTATCTGAGTCAATATCAGGTAATAAACCACCAATAGAGCCTAGAAACCATAACCATAGTGCATCGTTTAAATTAATATGATTGGCTGTTAATAAACTTGCGGAACTAATGCCGGTGACGATCACTGCGGTATTAAGGTGTGTACTAAAATTTGCCATTATTGTTCTTATTATTTAAAAAGTGACGTATTCTACCAATGGTCAAGACAGCGATTCAATAGCGGATTTTACTTTAATATCAAGTAGTCTCATAGTGGCCTATGCATAATACTGAGTCGTTAAATTTAAAAGCGGTGTGCGTGTGATGAGTTTGTCACTTATGAAGATTCGTCATCGATATTTCATTTGCAGCTTAGCCATTGTAGATTCATCGTTAAAGTTTAAGGGCGAGGGATCTTAATACCAATCACACTAATTAACTGATCTATTTTACTTGTTAAAATAACTTATTTCTTCGTTGTAATTTTCGCAAATAGAACAACTATTTAACTCAAATTATGCCTTGAACTCAGTTATTTTTCCTGCGCAAAATTTAGATCACTTATTTAATATAATTGGTATAACTACATCAAAACGAATATTTAAAAGTATATAAGCGCTAAGGACTACCCCCTATATACTTTAAGATAATTGAATTACACGCCGTATCTTTATAATGTCGGAGTAAGCTTACTATTAATTGCCTTTATAGAGATGGGCTAAGCTTAGTTAAAATAGACGTTATTTTATGGTTGATTTGGTTTAAATCTTCTTCAGCTAAAGATTGTTTATTTTGTTGTTCTTTGATCATCTTCGTTTGACGGATAACAAAATTTTGTTGCTCAGCATTACATGAGAAATACATTAGCTGACTTAATGAATCTAATAACTTAAGAGTGACGACTGCATTATTATTAGCTTCTTGCCTTATTTGGGTAAAGGCTGCTTCAGCAATATATTCGAATTTTAAAACTTTATTATCTAATCTTAAGATACCTTCTTTATCAAAGTATTGTTTTTCAGGGAAGGCTCTTTTAGTTAATGCACATAAGGTTGAATTTAATTTATCGATACAGGTAATCGCTGTGTAAGGGTCATTAATACCAGGAGAAAGAGCACGAAGCGCTATTTCTACTAATTGATGAACTGCAAATTCAGGGTCTTGCACTGGCGTTCTATAGGCCCCTAAAGTGATTAATGCCAATACCTCTGCATCTCTGTCTTTATTAATTTTTGTATCTGCATGTATGATTGCTATTGCAGTCCCCTTGAGAACAAAGTCTCCGGGTTTAAAACAGCACTCTATAAAGACTTGTTTGTTAGTCGCAAGTGTTAATAAACCTTCGAGGTCAACCGTTTGGATATAACCACTACACTTTGAAATGACATTTAATTGATGATCATGTACGGTAATTCGGGCATTTGAGTTAGCATGTTCAGCCTCTTTATGAGGCACTGAAATAGAAGGGAATAAGGTTTCAATATGATTTTGTAACTCTAAATATACATCTTCAATAACAACGTCAGCTTGAATGGATTTGGCGATATGATGAATAAAATAAATAAGTACACCGACACTGATCCCAGTCATGATGATGGTGATAATAACTGTTAGAACAGGTTTAAAGTCATAAGGTGATTGAAAACTAATGGCGCAAAAAATGAGGATGCAAAATAAAAAGTTTGAGATAAAAGCACCTAGTACAAGCTGTGTCCCCTTATCCATCATGAAGTTACGCAATAAGCGTGGGCCAAATTGTGAAGATGCTAAAGTCAAAGACACTACTGTGATAGAGAATACAATACTGGTTACAGTAATCATTGCTCCAGCGATTATGCCTAATAGCGAGCGAATAGCATCAATATCCATTTGATTAATTAATGGAAGCGGTGTGTCCATATTGTTAATAAAAAACGCATCAATATAAATAGATATAATAGCGAGTAGAATAGAAGATAGAACCATAATGCTTGGCACAAACCAAAAACTAGTACGTGCTTTATCTATGGCTAAAGCATATTTTGTAAAGTTAAGCTTCACGTTAGATTCCTTTCTTAATTAAACATTATGATTTGAGAGTCTATAATCCTAATAATACCAATCACACTAATTAACTGATCTATTTTACTTGTTAAAATAACTT
>NZ_JBAKAZ010000026.1:0-45054 GCF_038155185.1 Psychromonas aquatilis | reverse complement strand
CTGTGCTATCGAGATTGGACAAATTTGGAAACTTAATTAACGGAATTGGTATAACTAGTTTCAATAAGTAATTATTTAGTCTCCCTGCCTGCGTAAAAGCAAAAGCCTAAACAAACTTCATCGAAGTCAAATATAGCAAGGTTACTAGCAAAGCGATTTGTTTTATTCATTGCTTTCATAAGCATTTTCTTAGACGTTACTTGCATTGATGATATTGGTCTTGGGGCGGTGACTTTAGTCTCCCTGCCTGCGTCAAAATAAAAGCCAAAACAAACCTCATCGAAGAAGAATGCAACAAGGTAACCAGGGAAGAGCTTTATTTTATTCATTACATTTACAAGGGAAGCTGAAAAAAGGAGTCGTAGAGCTCCTCCGCTAATGAGACTAAGCTGGCGCTTAATTCGCTCACCGCCTCAAAAGTAGGTTTATGATTTGTTAGGTCTCGTCTGCGCTCGTTTTATCTTTTTGATATTTATTAACGATTGGTTTCGCCTTGTCGGCGATCTTCTTTCTCTTGTCAGGAGAGGAAGAAGCAAAGAGACTGACTCCGGATTGTTTTCTGATCTAATCTAATCTAATCTCAACAATATGGTTTTAACGCACCGCCTCAGGAAGGACATCCATGTGCTTTCTGAGACTACGGCAAACGTCCTGTTTGCCGTTGCTAACCACATTGTTGATATTAGGAAAACGCAACGGAGGTGTGTGGTTATCGCGATAGTGTTATGCGCGCTTTTTTTAATGGCTCCGGTGACTTTTAGAGGGGGAGTTTAATTAATAGAGCTTACCCTTTGCTAATATATAATGCTCTATCCAGAGCGGTGACTTTAGTTTCCCTGTAGTGTTCAACTAATTCCGGACATTAAATTAAGATTTTCTTCCGCTTTCGCAGGAGAAAATCCGTTGTTATAACTATGTGGTCTGCGCAAGTTATAGTAATTCATTAAGTAAGCGCTGATATCCAGCGCTGTTTCTTTAATTGAATGATATCCATTGGTTGGCACCCATTCTGATTTTAAACTTCTAAATACACGCTCCATCGGTGCATTGTTCCAACAGTTTCCGCGGCGACTCATACTCTGCGTTATTCTATAACGCCATAATCGTTGACGGAATTTTATGCTTCCATATTGGCTACCTTGATCTGAATGGAACATCAGCCCTTTAGGTTTTCCACGCTGTTGGTAAGCTCTGTCTAATGCTGAGACGACAAGGTCTCCATCAGGCTTGTTCGATAGTGACCAACCAACAACTCGCCTTGATTATAAGTCAAGTACAACCGTAAGGTATATCCAGCGACTACCTGACCAAATATAGATGATATCCCCGCACCAAACATGATTTAGCTGAGAAACATTAAATTCTCGCTTCAATAGATTTGGAATGCCAGGTCGTTCTGCGGTTGCCTTTTTGTAAGCGTGTGAACCCGGCTGTTTACTGATTAAATGCATGTCTTTCATGATACGCCTGACTTTGAAGCGACCTATGTTGAAGCCAGCTTCAGCAAGGATCATAACTAGGCTTCGGCTTCCTGCCGCGCTTCTGCTCAGTTTGAATAGCGCATTTACCTTGGCTCGTAACGCTACTTCTTGCTTGTTAATCACGTTTTAGATTGTTTAAAGTCATAAAAACTAGCGCGTGGTACTTCAAAAACTTCGCAAATCAATTCTGTCGACTCATGCTCACTTAACTTATTGATTAACGTATATTGTTCATTTCGTCCGACATTAAGAGAGCGGTAGCCTTTTTTAATATTGATTTTTCCCGCTCAAGGCGATTCACTCTGGCTTCTAGTGCTTGGATTTTTTGTTACTCAGGTGTTAGCGCTTTGGATGTTGGCGTAATTCCACCGCGTTCATCACTTAACTGTTGTACCCAACGCCTTAATGCTGTTTCACCAACACCAAGAGAGCGAGCAGCTTCAGGAACACGATAGTTTTGATCAAGCACCAAGCTTGCTGCTTCTAATTTAAATTCTTTTGTAAAAGTTCGACGTTTATTATTCATGTGACACCTCATATAAGTGATAATAATACCACCTTAAATGGTGTCCGAGATCATTAGACCACTACATGATGTTTATTTACGGAAAACTAAATCCTTTTGTATTAAAAAACAGCTCTTCTGTAGATCATTAATATTGGAGCCTATGGTTTCCATTTTTATTTATTAAATACTTTCATAAGAACTTCGGCTAACGTTACCAGTAATGCAGACCTCGGGGCGGTGACTTTAGTCTCCCTGCCTGCGTCAAAGCAAAAGCCGAAACAAACTTCATCGAAGTCAAATACTAGAAGGTAACCGGCTAAGCGTTTTCTTTTATTGATAACATTTACAAGGAGGCTGAAGCGACCGCCCCAGAGAACTTGTAGTAGTCTATAAGAGCTTTATAGTCGTTAAATGTAATGATAACGTTGATCGTGAACGAAGATTTCAATCTTTTTAATCTACTAGGATCAATAATGTTTTAGCTTTGAGCGATGACTTTACTCTCCCTACTTGCATCAAACCAAAAATTTTAGCTTATCGAAGCATAGAGGTGGGAATAAATTTTTAACTCAAGATTTAGATGGATATTGAAGAGGAGTTCTTAGTTAATTATTACTGTTGACCTATAGCTTTTTTAATCACTTTTTTCATTTGTTAACTGTGGGTATTTGCGAATATATAGCTAAACACCCTTGCTTGGTTAATCAAATTAGGTACTCAATAAGCCATCATAATTAACACAAAATACTATCAACATATTGTATTTCTGTTCGAAAATATAAACAAAATTCGTTTGTATTTTGATCGATATTTTTTAAATTTATAAACGGTAAAATTCATTTTATCTATGTAATTATATTACTAAATTTAATTTTGAAGTAAATTTAAGAGATCTAGATCACTTAAATTAATTCAATTGTTAATTATCTTATTATTTTACGAGACATAGATCTCTTTTATGGTATTTTCGCGTTCTTATAAAGTGTGACTTAAATCACCAAGGTAACGACCTTAATCAACTTTTTGATAAATTGTAGCAATAGTACATATTGATTAAGTGACTTGAGTATCAAAATTTGCTCTATTCATGCCTGATTAGTGATCTTCTTCACATGATTTTAGCGTCTATTTCATATTTTTATTTATATGTTAAATTTACGAAATCGAAAGAATATTTATGCAGTTTTTATCGACTGTTAATTTACATCAAAACTAAACAAGCCAAATAACGGGGAAGTGACATGATATCATCCGAAGCAAAAATTAGAGTACAGAACTTTGGTAGATTCCTATCAAATATGGTTATGCCAAATATTGGGGCATTTATCGCGTGGGGTTTTATTACTGCGTTATTTATCCCAACTGGTTGGATTCCAAACGAAGGACTAGCTTCATTAGTTGGTCCTATGATTACATATTTACTTCCTCTATTAATAGGTTACACAGGTGGTAAGCTAGCTGGCGGTGACCGTGGTGCTGTAGTAGGTGCAATCACTACAATGGGTGTTATCGTTGGTACTGAAATTCCAATGTTCCTTGGTGCTATGATTGTTGGTCCTTTAGGTGGCTATGTAATCAGTAAATTCGATAAAGCAGTACACGGTAAAGTTAAGAGCGGTTTTGAAATGCTCGTTAATAACTTCTCATCAGGTATTATCGGTATGATCTTAGCTATCATCTCATTCTACTTGATTGGTCCAGCTGTAAAAGTATTGTCTGAAGGTTTAGCATTTGGTGTAAACTTCTTAGTTGAAGTGGGTTTATTACCTCTAACTTCTATCTTTGTAGAGCCAGCTAAAATCCTATTTTTAAATAATGCGATTAACCATGGTATCTTCTCTCCATTAGGTATCCAGCAGTCAAATGACATTGGCCAATCTATTTTCTTCTTAATTGAAGCAAACCCAGGTCCTGGTTTAGGTTTATTATTAGCTTACATGGTATTTGGTAAAGGTACTGCTAAACAAACAGCAAGCGGTGCATCTATCATTCACTTCTTTGGTGGTATCCATGAGATTTACTTCCCATACGTTCTTATGAACCCTCGTTTACTTCTTGCTGTAATTGCAGGCGGTATGACTGGCGTATTCACATTAACAGTGTTCAATGCAGGTCTAGTTTCTCCAGCTTCTCCTGGTTCTATCATTGCAATCTTAGCATTAACACCTAAAGCATCGATTGTTGGTGTGATTTTATCTGTACTTGCTGCAACAGCGGTATCATTTATTGTTGCTTCTCTTCTTATGAAAACACAAAAAGACACTGGTGAAGACGATGGCGATAAATTAGCTGAAGCTTCTAACAAAATGAAAGACCTTAAAAACTCACCAGCAGCGCAAGGTTCAAGTGATGTTAATATGGGTCAAGTTAATAAAATTATCGTAGCTTGTGACGCTGGTATGGGTTCTAGTGCGATGGGTGCAAGTTTATTAGCTAAAAAAGTTAAATCTGCAGGTTTAAACATTAGTGTGACTAACTGTGCAATCAACAACTTACCTGGTGATGTTGATATCGTTATTACGCATAAAGACTTAACACCTCGTGCAATTAAACATGCCGCACAAGCTAAACACTTATCATTAACTAACTTCTTAGACAGTGCTTTATATGACGGTCTTGTGGCTGAGTTAACTGATGCATCAACTGCAACTGAAGCACCAGCGGCTCCAGTAGAAACAGTTGAAGAAACAAAAGAAAAGCCTGTTTTTGAACTAGAAGCTAAAAATATCCACTTAGGCTTAAAAGCTGACAACAAGCAACAAGCAATTCAATTTGCTGGTGAGCAGTTAGTGAAAATGGGCTATGCAGAACCAGCTTACATCGAAGGTATGTTTGCTCGTGAAGAATTAGTTTCTACTTACCTTGGTGAATCAATTGCGGTTCCACACGGAACAATAGAAGCAAAAGAAAGCGTAATTAAAACGGGTATCGTTGTATGTCAATATACAGATGGTATCAAATTCGGTGATGATGAAGATGATATTGCAAAACTGGTTATCGGCATCGCGGCTAAGAACGATGAACATATTGCTGTTATATCAACTATAACCAATGCACTCGATGATGAAGAAGCTATCGAAACATTGATCAATAGTAATGATGTTAGCAAAGTTTTGAGTATATTAAGCTAACGTAAGCTGGATTAAATTAAATGCTGGTTTTTACCAGCATTTTTCGTTTAAAGTATCTTTATAAGGAAAAAACAATGAACTCAATTCATTTTGGCGCAGGTAATATCGGGCGTGGATTTATTGGTAAACTATTAGCAGATGCTGGCATTAATGTAACATTTGCAGATGTTGATGAGAAAGTTATCAACTTATTAAATACACTGAATACTTACAATGTAAAAGTAGTTGGTGAAGAGTGCAAGACAGAAGTTGTTACAGGCGTAAATGCAATTAACTCTACAAGTGATGAATTAGTAGAGTTAATTAGTAAAACGGATCTTATTACAACAGCGGTAGGTCCTAACGTACTGGTTATTATTGCAAGCAAATTAGCTCAAGGTCTTGCGATGCGTTTTGATGCAAACAATGAAGCATTCTTAAATATTATTGCTTGTGAGAATATGATCCGCGGAACTAGCTTTTTAAAAGCTGAAGTATTTAAACACTTAGATGAAAAGTACCATGCACAAGCAGAACGTTTAGTTGGCTTTGTAGACTCAGCGGTAGACCGTATTGTGCCTCCTTCAGAATCAGATGATCCATTAGAAGTGACTGTTGAAAGCTTTAGTGAGTGGATTGTTGATGAAACTCAGTTTAGAGGTGAAACGCCAGTTATTGAAGGCATGCAAAAAACTGATAATCTAATGGCATTCATCGAGCGTAAACTATTTACCCTAAATACAGGTCATATAATGACAGCTTATTTAGGCGCTTTAGCTGGTTATGATACAGTTAAAAATGCAATCGATGACGAATCTGTTTGCTCTCAAGTTAAACAAGCAATGCAAGAGAGTGGAGAAGTTCTGATCAATCGTTATGGTTTTGAGCGTGAAGCACATAACGCATATATTGAAAAAATTATTGGTCGTTTTGCAAACCCATACTTACACGATGAAATTGACCGTGTAGGCCGCCAACCAATTCGTAAATTAGGTGCGAATGACCGTTTAGTTAAACCATTACTAGGTACAATTGAATACGCGACAGCAAACGATATGCTATTAAAAGGTATTGCTGCGGCATTTAAATATACAAATAGTGATGACCCTCAAGCTGTTGAATTACAAACTTCACTATCAGAAGCTGGCTTTTTAGCTACGCTAGAGAAATATACTGGCTTATCTGCATCAAGTTCTGAAGCAGTTAAGATTGAAAAATTATTTCTAGAAATGGCTTAAAAAAATTATTGTGCGGTCTTTATTCGATCGCACAATCAAACTAGCTGAGATTATGTCAAATAAACTACAAGAAAATGAGATATTAGAAAGCTTAAATGCGAGTTTAACGGTACGAGGTTTTTTTATATCTGTTGTTGATATATTTGAAGAACTTGTACAAAGCCTGATTGAGCGTATATTTTTAAAAAATGACTTTGCAGTAAAATCTGTTGTTGGTCCACTGTTACATGACTCGGGCCCTTTAGGTGAGTTAACTGTACGTTTGAAGCTATTATATGGGCTTGGCGCGATTCCTCAGCTTGTTTATCAAGATATTGAGGGGGTGATAAAATTAAAAAATTCATTGAATAATGATATTGCTGAATACCACTTTACTGATCCTTTAGTCTTAGATGCAATTAAACAATTATCCTTATCTAAAAATATTAATATGGGGATATTTGATTCGTTGCCAGAAGAGGATGACTTTGAGTCTGCTTTATATGAGATGCAATTAAAAAGAAAACAGGAAGTGATAAAGTCCTCATTAGCACTTGAAGTTATTGCTATATGTGAAGTCTTGAATCAGGATAGCCCTTTTTAAGAAGTGTATTAATCTCGCCCCAAAAAGCCTAAGTATTTTTTACTTAGGCTTTTTTATTGTTAAATACAGCGATAACCTCAAAGCTAATTATCTTGCTTTAAAAGAGATATAAAAAAGGCCAGTGCATGAATGCCACTGGCCTTTTATTGACAGGGTTAACTATTCTATTTATAGAATAAAACGTGTTAAATCTTCATCTTGAACAACTTCATCCAACATACTTGCTACATAAGCTTCATCTATCACTATAGACTCACCTGAACGCTCTGTCGCATTATATGATAACTCATCCATAATATGCTCCATCATTGTATGTAAGCGTCTCGCACCTATGTTTTCTGTTGTTTCATTAACTTGCCATGCTGATTTAGCTATTTTATTAATGCCATCTTCAGTGAAATCAATTGTTACGCCTTCAGTCTCTAATAGCGCTTTATATTGCTCGCTTAATGACGCTTTAGGTTCAGTTAATATACGCGCTAAATCTTCTTCTTTTAAAGCTTCTAGCTCTACTCTGATAGGTAAACGACCCTGTAGCTCAGGAATTAGATCCGATGGTTTCGCCACTTGGAAAGCACCTGAAGCAATAAATAACATATGATCTGTTTTAACCATGCCGTGTTTTGTTTGTACAGTAGATCCTTCTATCAGAGGAAGTAAATCTCGTTGTACACCTTCACGTGAAACATCAGGGCCCGATGATTCACCACGCTTACATATTTTATCTATTTCATCGATAAAGATGATGCCGTTATTTTCTGCAGCAAAAATCGCTTTTTCTTTTAAATCATCTTGGTTGATTAATTTTGAAGCTTCAGATTCTACCAATGCTTTTAATGCATCTTTGATCTTCATGGTACGTTTTTTAGATTCACCTTTGTTACCTAGGTTTTGGAACATACCTTGAAGTTGGTTTGTCATCTCTTCCATTCCAGGAGGAGCCATGATTTCAACACCGACTTGTGGTGCTGGTACATCAATCTCTACTTCTTTATCATCCAGTTTACCTTCACGTAATTTCTTACGGAATGATTGTCTTGCTGGGCCTTCTTCAGCAACTTCATTGTTGTTTACATCCCATTCAGTTGCTGTTTTAGCAGGTGGGATAAGAATATCTAATATACGATCTTCAGCTAAATCTTCTGCTTTAGCTGTTACTTTTTCTAGTTCTTGCTCTTTTGTTATTTTAATTGCAGCTTCAACTAAATCTTTAACGATACTTTCTACTTCTTTACCGACATAACCTACTTCGGTAAATTTAGTTGCTTCAACTTTAATGAAAGGGGCGTTTGCTAATTTTGCTAAACGGCGAGCAATTTCTGTTTTACCAACACCTGTTGGGCCGATCATTAGAATATTTTTCGGTGTGACTTCTTGACGAATATCTTCGTTTAATTGCATTCGGCGCCAGCGATTACGTAATGCGATAGCAACAGCACGTTTAGCTTTACTTTGGCCAATGATATGGCGGTCTAGTTCTAATGCTATTTGTTGTGGAGTCATATTATTAGTCATGATTATTCCTATTTGGTTGTTGCTAATTCAGCATCAATATCAATACGTTCAATCGTTTGATTTGAGTTGGTAAATACACAGATGTTACCTGCAATTGTTAATGACTTTTCAACAATTTCTTGCGCTGATAACTCGGTATTATCTAATAAAGCCATCGCTGCGGATTGTGCAAAATTACCGCCTGAACCAATAGCAATAAGATCATTTTCAGGTCTAACGACATCGCCATTACCAGTAATAATGTATGAATGTTTTTTATCTGCAACGGCTAATAATGCTTCTAATTTGCGTAGCATTCTATCTGTACGCCAGTCTTTTGCTAACTCAACAGCAGCTCTTTCTAAGTTACCCTGGTGAGCTTGTAATTTTGCTTCAAAACGCTCTAATAGCGTAAATGCATCTGCGGTACCACCTGCAAAGCCTGCGATCACTTGGTCATTGTATAGTCTGTGTACTTTACGTGCATTGCCTTTCATTACGGTATTACCGAGTGATACTTGACCATCACCACCGATAACCACCTGATCACCGCGACGTACAGAAACAATAGTAGTCATATTGATACCTTTTGTTGTTTGTTAATTTTACGAGAGAACCATTTATTGGCCGATAAATATAAAATGGGGGAGTTTTTATTGAATTCAAGGGAAATAGATAAAGAAAAGGAGAACTTAACGTTCTCCTTTTGAGTTGGTTAACGCCAAAACCAAATTTGGCAGCCATTTATTTTAGCTCTTTGTAATTTGTGACGTTGTTTTTCTGCCAAACGTTTACGTTCATAAGGACCTAAAATAACACGGTACCAATTACCGGTTTTTTTTACGATACTTGCTAAACCTTGAAATGCTATTTTAGCTTTTAGGGACTCTGCATCGCCTTTATTTCTAAATGAACCACATTGCATTTGATAAGGAGTCGTTGGTTTCTTTTCCTCAGGAATTTCCACGGTGACTTCTTTGGTTTTTAAAATATCAACATAATCCCATTCAGGCTCAGGCATAACTGGTAACGTTTCTTCTTTGCTAACTGCTGCTTTTTTAGGTTTTGCTGGAGGTGTTGGTTTACTAACACCAAAAACAAAATAACCAATAAAAGCAATTAACAATAAAGCGACAAAACAAGCGATATAAGGAAAGCCTTGTTGGCTTTTTTTACGGTTCGTAGGTCTTCTACTTGCCCCTCGTTTTGCGGGTTTTCGTCGTGTTACTTTTGCCATTTTTACATACGTTCCAATGTGTTAATGCCTAATAAAGCAAGCCCTTGCTGCAATGTTTTTGCAGTTAAGCCTGCTAATTTTAAGCGGCTTTGTTTTTGTGTTTCATTTTCAGCTATTAAAATAGGGCACGCCTCATAAAAGCTTGAAAATAAACCTGCTAATTCAAATAAGTATGCACATAAGAAATGCGGCATACCCTGTTTACCTACTTGATTAATTATTTCATTAAATTGCATTAATTTATTGGCTAAATCTTTTTCTTTCTCTTCAGTAAAAGAGACGTTAGCGGTAATGCTATCTAACTCAATACCTGCTTTATTAAATATACTGACTACTCGCGTGTATGCATATAATAAGTAAGGGGCTGTATTACCTTCAAAACTTAACATACTATCGAAGCTAAAAGTATAATCGCTAGTACGGTTTTTCGATAAATCTGCATATTTAACAGAAGAGATACCAACGATAGAGGCGATATGACGCAACTCATCTTCTGCCATATCTTTATTTTTTTCTTTTACTAATTCGTAAGCGCGTTCTTCTGCTTCTGTTAATAAATCAGCCAGTTTAGGTGTTGAGCCTGCTCGTGTTTTGAAAGGTTTGCCATCTTCACCCATTACGGTGCCAAAAGGCATATGTTCAAGTGATGTGCCTGTTTTGACAAATTCTGCTAAACGAGCAACTTCAAATACTTGTTGGAAGTGTAAACCTTGGCGTGCATCTACAAAATATAATACACGATCAGCATTAAGTGCTGACTGACGGTAACGAATAGCTGCTAAGTCAGATGTTGCATATAAGAAACCACCATCTTTTTTCTTGATGATAACAGGTAATGGTTCACCTTCTTTATTCTTAAAGTTATCTAGGAAAACACACTTAGCGCCTTGGCTTTCTTGTAATAAACCTTTGCTGTCTAAATCTGCTACTACTTGAGCAAGGTCTTCATTATAAGCGCTTTCACCACGTACATCATCTAACCCTAAACTTACGCCCATACGGCCGTAAGCTTCTTGACAGTGTGAAATGCTGATCTCTTTAAATTCTTTCCATAGTGCAAGACATTCTGCGTTGCCACTTTGTAATGCAACAACTAAATCACGTGCTCGATTAGCAAACTCTTCAGACTCATCGAAGCGGCCTTTAGCGGCACGATAAAAAACCTCTAAGTTTGCTAGGTTTTTGTTGATCTCTTCACCTTTCGCTCGTAGCTCTTCCATATAAGCGAGCAACATACCAAATTGCGTACCCCAGTCACCAACATGGTTTTGACGAACCACTTTGTGACCTTGATATTCTAGCGTACGTGTAACTGAATCACCGATGATAGTTGAACGTAAATGACCCACATGCATCTCTTTTGCTAAGTTTGGAGATGAGTAGTCAATTACAATTGTTTGTGGTGTTGAAGTTAATTCGACGTTTAATCGCTGATCTGCAAAAGCACTATCTATTTGTTGTTCTAAATAGTTAGGGTTGATAAAAAAGTTAATAAACCCTGGGCCTGCTATTTCCGTTTTAATGACTAAATCAGAGGCAGGTAAGTTGTTAACAATAAGTTCAGCAAGTGCTCTTGGATTTTGTTTTGCTGGTTTCGCTAACATCATTGCTAAGTTGTTAGCGAAGTCTCCGTGTGACTTATCTTTAGTTCTATCTATAGATATACGCGGTTGGATACTTTCAGGAATAATATTTTGTGCTTTTAGGGAAACAATTGCTTGTTCAAGTAGTAATTGAATTTGCGCTTTCATAGATAAATCACCAATAGGGACGGACAAATAAATAAGCGTAATTCTACCGTTTATCTATTATTAAGACTAGTTTTTCATTGATATTGCGGGTGATGGAGGACTATAAAAAGTTTTATCTCTCTGGTTTTATCGTTTTATGAATTAAACAAGAATTATTAGCGCTTATATCGGCTTTAAAAAATCAATGCTTCGCTCTTTATGTTGATCTGTGTCACAAAAAGAGTATTATTTGTGATGTGCATCACAAATAATAAAGAGCTTATTATGCTTAATTTAATTAAAAACTCATCAAAGAGTAATAAACTAACATCGACTGTAGTTGAATTCGCTGAGATCCTTGCTTTATGGGGTGTAGTCTCTGCTGCTGTATTATTAACTAGCCTTCTTTGGGTTAATTAAGAATAAGCAGCATCAGGGCTTTATTAATGTCGTTTCGTCTTTATGGTTATAAGTAATCAAACTCATGACTTGCCATAACCACTTGATAGAGGGTTTCTTCCTCTTTCGTTGTTAAGTTTTCTAATGCACTCTCCGCTTCTAATGTCGGTGAATTTTTAGCTGCAGACTGCATTGCTTCTATCAATTGCATATCTAGCTGTATTGCTAAGTGCACTACATCTTCAACCGCTAACTCTGGTTTAAACTTTAAATGTTTACAGCGTTCAGGGAAACTTTGGTCGAAAAAGTCATCTAACCAAGTATCTAATAAAGAGAGTGGTGCTTTTTCGATGTATTGATGCAAATGGCAATGCGATAACTGTTCTTTGCTTTTCATATACTCTAAAAGCAACTTAACTTTTTCATCTGTTGCCTCCAAACTGAGCCTCTGATATAAATCTGCCAGCGCTTGATGACAATCTTCGATATAAAATAAAAAGTCTTTCATTAATTTTAAACGCATAAGCCGCTCCTTGCAGAAGAATAAGTGTTTAAAAAATGCACAACAAATTCAACCATAACCTATTTTAAGTTTAATTGTCTAAATGTTGTTGGTTTTTTGTTCGCTGGTAGGGGGTTTTAGGAGGTTTTATGAAGCTGATGGGATTTTTATAATAGATAGATACCATTATCTATCTATTATCTTTGTCTTTTATTAAATAACTTCTAATCGAGCATAAGTGGTCATTAGCCATTTACTACCTACACCTGCAAAATGAACTTGTAGACGGCTATTTTCTCCACTGCCTTCTTGAGCTGTGATGGTGCCTTCACCAAATTTTGCATGTCTAACTTGCTGTCCTAATTTAAAGCCTTGAATATCTTGTGTTATTGATAACTTAGGCTTCTCAAAGGTTGGCTGGGCGCGACGAACTTGAGTTTTTAAGCGAATATATTCAATATTTTCTTCTGGTAACTCACTAATGAAGCGTGAAGGGGCATGGAATTTTTCTTGTCCATATAAACGACGACTTTCAGCATGACATAGTGTTAGTTTTGTCATTGCTCGTGTTAAACCTACATAGCATAAGCGACGTTCTTCGGCTAAACGAGTATCATCTGTCGCAGATTGTTGACCTGGGAACATCCCTTCTTCAACACCCACGATAAATACTTGTGGGAATTCCAGTCCTTTAGCTGCATGCATTGTCATTAGTTGTACTGCATCTTCAAATTCATCAGCTTGGTTATCACCAGATTCTAGAGCCGCATAAGCAAGAAATGCAGTTAATTCATCCATTTCTTGCTCTTCTTCAGGAACCACAAACGCTTTTGTTGCAGAAACTAATTCTTGTAAGTTTTCGATACGGCTTCGTGATTTCTCGCCTTTTTCAGCTTCAAACATCGCTACTAACCCTGAGTGCTGGGTAATATGATCGACGATTTGAAATAAAGGTAATTCAGATGTTTCTTCTTTAAAGCGGTTAATCAAAGTGATGAAACCATTTAATGAAGATTTTGCTGCTGGGCTGAGAAGGTTATTTTCTATTAAATATTGGCTTGCTTGCCATAAAGTATAGCCTTGTTCACGAGCACAGCTACGTATCTTGTCCAGGCTTGTATTACCAATTTTTCGCTTAGGTTTATTAACGATACGCTCGAAGGCTGCATCATCTTGGTGATTATTCATTAAGCGTAAGTAAGCGATACTGTCTTTGATTTCTAAACGATCAAAGAAACGTTGTCCCCCATATATATGATAAGGGATTTGTTGAGCCATTAATTGTTCTTCAAATAAACGAGATTGCGCATTACTACGGTATAAAATGGCACATTCGCTGAGTTTATTACCAGCTCTTTCCCAAGTTTGCAGTTGGCTTGTGACGTAGCGAACTTCATCATAGTCATTAAAGGCACTATAAATAGAAATAGGCTCACCATCTTCACCGCTAGTCCATAACTCTTTGCCTAAACGATCATTGTTGTTTTGTATGAGTTGGTTAGATGCTTTAAGGATATTACCCGTTGAGCGGTAATTTTGCTCTAATCGAATCGTAACAGGTGATTGTTTTTCTTTTAAGAAACGCTGAATATTTTCTATATCAGCACCACGCCAGCCATAGATAGATTGGTCATCATCACCGACGATAGTGAGGTAGTTATCATTATCTGTTAATAGCGTTAACCAAGCATATTGTAATTTATTTGTATCTTGAAACTCATCTACCAGCACATGCTTAAAGCGCTGTTGGTAATGTAGTAACAATGCCGGGTTTTCTAATAATAACTCATGAGCACGTAATAAAAGCTCTGCAAAATCGACTAATCCAGCTAATTGACAAGCACTTTCATAGGCTTGGTAAACCTGTAAGCGATGCTTGTCTTGTAAGCTATAACCAGGATCGATATGCTTTGAACGAAGTCCCTCATCTTTTTTATCGTTGATGTACCATTGCAACTCTTTTGGTGGGTAATATTTTTCATCTAAGCCTAGGCTTTTAATGATCCTTTTAACCATTTTTTGCTGATCATCACTGTCGATTATTTGAAACTGCTCAGGCAATTTAGCTTCTTGGTGATGTAAACGTAATAAGCGGTGGGCAATCCCATGAAAGGTGCCTATCCACATGCTGCCTATTTGTTGAGGGCAAATATCAGCAATACGTCCACGCATCTCTTTTGCTGCTTTATTGGTAAAAGTAACAGCTAAGATACCGTATGTTGGAATCTGTTGAACTTGCATTAAGTAAGCAATTCTATGTGTTAATACACGTGTTTTACCACTACCAGCCCCTGCTAATACCAGCATATTT
Source organism: Psychromonas aquatilis (assembly GCF_038155185.1). Lineage (NCBI taxonomy): Bacteria > Pseudomonadati > Pseudomonadota > Gammaproteobacteria > Alteromonadales > Psychromonadaceae > Psychromonas > Psychromonas aquatilis. Next base: position 30,461 of record NZ_JBAKAZ010000026.1, on the reverse strand, counting down.
TGTTCTGGTGCTGAAACTGCTGCGCGTTGATGATCATTTAAACCATCGAGAAGGTAAGATACGTCCATAGAAAAGCCTGTTTATTTACTCAGTAGAATAGAACTATACCGAAACATAGTATAAATGTGAATTACCTATATTTCAGGAAGGTGATCGTTTAGATAAGTTTTAAGAGATTATTAAGATCGCTAACCTCTATTGTTGGTAATAGTTTTGCATTATGTAAGCTTGTGTTCATTGGATTAAACCAAACAGCTTGTGCATTATTATTTTGTGCTCCATAAACATCGCTAATTAAATGATCTCCAACATGTAGAATATCGCTAACCTCTATTTCTAAGCGTAAAGCGGCTTGTTTAAATAGATCAATATCCGGTTTACAGTTACTGCCATTACCCGCTTTTAATATAAACTCAAATTTATCATCTAATTGGATCTGTTTGGTATCTACATTTCCATTGGTAATCGCAATCACAGGGTAATGTTTAGCAAGGGCAGCTAATAAAGCTAGGCTTTTTTCTGGCACTGTTAACTGACTACGTAGGGTAATGAACTTTTGTAGTGCGATTTCTGTGTATTTAATGGCATTGACAGGGGCAATACCATAAACCGTCATTACTCGTTTAAGTACTTCTCTTCTCCATTCCGTAACATCATGTTTTAGCGCTGGATTTTCTTTAATGATGACCTTTTTATATAGATCCCACTTTCTATTATCTAGTGCTTTCAGTTGAGGATGTGTCTCATGTAAGTAAACAAGAAAATCAGCTTCGGCTTTTACAATAATGGCTTGGTTGTCATATAAGGTATCATCTAAATCAAAACTAATTGCTTTGAAAGGGCGGAGTGTTTTATAAAATTTCATCTGTTTTCCTATACCATTATTTCTTACGTTTAGCGCGAGGGTGTGCTTTATCATAGACCTCTGCAAGATGTTGAAAATCTAAATGCGTGTAGATTTGTGTTGTCGCGAGGTCAGCATGGCCTAATAATGTTTGTACTGCTCGTAAATTACCACTGGATTCAAGCATATGAGTAGCAAATGAATGGCGTAATTTATGTGGATTAACATGGCTTGGGAGCGATTGCTCTAACCCCCATTTCTCCATACGCATTTGTACACTGCGAGTAGATATACGCTTTTTTTGCTTTGATAAGAAAAGCGCATTTTCACCGGGCTCTGCAAATTCTGGTCTGACTTTTAACCAGAGTCGGATCGCTTCTATTGCTGTTTTGGTGATAGGTAATAAGCGTTGTTTGCTACCTTTACCTGTTACCATGATTTCTTTTGCTGATATTTTGATATCTTTTACATTAATCCCGACTAACTCACTGAGTCGTAACCCTGATGAATACATTAGTTCCATCATGCAGTGATCTCGGATAGTCAACGGGTCATCACCATCAATATTCAATAACTGATCCATATCATCAACACTGATATTCTTAGGCAATGGTTTATCTAACTTGGGTGCTGAAACCCCTTTTGCTGGGTTGAAGGTAAGTTGGTTATTTTTAACTAAATACTCAAGAAAAGAACGCAGCGCTGAAAGCTTGGTGGCAATAGAGCGTGCTTTTATCCCATTTTGGTGTAATTGCTTTGTTAATAACCTCACTTGGTGAGCGTCTAATGCTTGCCATGATGTTATTTTTTTTTCGCTTAATAAGTTAATAAACTCATTTAAATTACGTTGGTAGTTAGTAATAGTAACTGGGCTTAAGCCTCGTTGGCTAGCAAGATGAGATAAGTAATGTTGGATATCGGGTAATAATGGATTCATGGTAAACCCTAATAAAAAATGCAGTATGGACTTGATAACTCAATACTGCATGATGGTGAATGTTGACAGTGTCTGTTTGTTTATATTTGGATTCGTCCATCAAAGACAAAATCAGCCGGGCCACTCATACGTACACTTTGTCCAGCTTGCCAGAAAAAACGCAACTCTCCGCCGGGTAATTCAATACGGCAATGGGTATCTAGTTTACCTTGTATTTGTCCAATAACAGCCGCCGCACAGGCACCTGTTCCACAAGCTAATGTTTCACCGACACCACGTTCCCATACACGTAACTTTGCAAAGCCTCTATCGACGACTTGTAAAAAGCCGACATTCACTTTATTTGGAAAACGCTCATGCACTTCTAGTAATGGCCCTAAGGTCTCAACCGGAGCTGTATCGATATCATCAACTAAAACAACACAATGAGGATTTCCCATAGAAACAACACCACATAAAACAGTGTGATCTTCTACACGTAGAATATAGGTTTTTTCTTCTTTTTGAGCATCAAAAGGGACTTTTGCAGGCTCTAAAACAGGCTTACCCATATCAACGATGATATTACCATCTTGCTCTATTTTTAATTGAATCTTGCCTTTAGCTGTACTGACATTGATAACTCGCTTTTGAGTTAATCCTTTCAATTTTACAAAACGTGCAAAACAACGAGCGCCATTACCACATTGCTCAACTTCACTACCATCGGCATTAAAAATACGGTAATGAAAATCTAAATCAGGATCATAAGGTGGCTCAACCATTAATAATTGATCAAAGCCGATACCAAAATTACGATCTGCTAATTTTTTGATGGTTTCTTTGGATAGAAATACATTCTGCGTGACATTGTTAATAACCATAAAGTCATTACCCAAGCCATGCATTTTAGAAAACTCAATATTCATTTTTTACCTTCAAAACTTATAAAAGGGAGGCTGCCTCCCTAATCTATAGTGTAAGTTTTTAACTACGGTAAAACGTGCTCACCGCGCCATAAGTCAATATGTGCTTCTCGTTGACGAATAACAAATGCTTTATCACCATCAACCATTAGCTCTGCAGGGCGACAACGAGAGTTATAGTTTGAACTCATTGTAAACCCATAAGCACCGGCACTACGAACTGCAAGGTAATCACCTTCAGCAATCGACAGTTGACGTTCTTTACCTAAAAAGTCACCTGTTTCACAGATAGGCCCTACAACATCATAAACACGACTTGGACGTTTCTCTGGATCATCTAGTTTATTATTGATTGGAATGATGTTTTGCCAAGCACTGTATAAAGAAGGGCGTATTAAATCATTCATGGCCGCATCAACAATCGCAAAGTTTTTATAATCATTTAGTTTTAAAAACTCAACTTTAGTTACTAGAATACCGGCATTAGCCATGATTGCACGACCAGGCTCAAAGATAAGTTTTAATTTACGGTCGCCCATGCGCTCTATGATTGCTTTCATATATTGAGCTGGCTCCGGCGGTGTTTCACCGTTATAAGGTACACCTAAACCGCCACCTAAATCTAAGTGTTGAATGGTGATGCCTTGCGTCGCTAAATCATCAATTAGAATTAATAACTTATCTAATGCTTCTAAAAATGGCTCAACTTCTGTTAACTGAGAACCAATATGACAATCAACACCTTTTACTTCTAAGAAAGGCAGTTCATTTGCTAGAGAATAAACAGTTAATGCTTGTTCTATTTCAATACCAAACTTATTTTCTTTTAAGCCTGTTGAAATATATGGGTGAGTACCCGCATCAATATTAGGATTAATACGAATAGAAATAGGCGCTTTTTTATTTAAGCAACTTGCTACGTCATTAATACGACGTAATTCAGAGATTGATTCAACGTTAAAGCAATGAATGCCAGCTTGTAGGGCAGTTGAAATTTCAATTTCAGTTTTACCAACACCAGAAAATACGACTTTCTTAGGGTCTCCTCCAGCTTGGATCACACGTAGTAACTCGCCAACAGATACAATATCAAAGCCAGATCCTAAGCGAGCCATTAAATTTAAAATACCTAAGTTTGAATTTGCTTTTACGGCATAACAAATTAGATGAGGATGATCTCCTGCCGCTTGATCGAATGCTGTCCAATGACGTTCAATCGTTGCTCGAGAATAAACATAAGCTGGCGTGCCGGTTTTTTTGATAATATCTTCAATTGCTGTGTCTTCTACTAATAGACGGCCATCGCTATGGTAATTAAAATGATCCAATGTTAAATCCTTTTTGATTCTGTATTCGATAATATTTTATTCTAAGGTTGTTAGCGTTTCAGTTGTTTCTGTTTCTGTTTCTACTTCAACGACGTTATCTTGCTGTTTTGGTGTTTCTTCCTCGATAGTTTTTTTAGGTGCTTCTTGGTAAAGAGGACCTTTCATACCGCAACCAACGAGTAAACTTGAAAAAGTCAAAATTAATAACGGTAGATTAATATTTTTCATACTTATCCTAGTCAAATATTTTTAGCCCTCTATAATCGCATTTCATGCTTAAAAAGCAAAGAAGAAGTAAATGACAGAGGCTGAATTTCTTATATTAACTGAGATGTTATATTAAAAAATATAATAAGCGATTGAATAATTCATTGTAGATGTCGGTGATGCTTAAAATCACTGCCTACTGAGATGCTGATTTATTAAAGAGACAGTGAATTATTAACAAATAAATAGGCTTATCTTGGCTCACTAAATTACTTTTAAAAATTAGGCTTTATGGCGCTCATTCAATAGCGTATTAATAAAGTAAACACGACCACTATTATCACTTTGAAATGACTTACCCTACTTTCCCATTAATAACTCAGTGAAGAGGTTATTCCCTTTTGTTGAATTAAAGTCGATACAGTTTCTAATTTACTGATAAATAACTTTCAAAAGCATTATACAATGCGTATTTTAATTTATAACTCTGAGAGTAAAAATAACATAATAACGAGACTGCTTAAATCAAGCGTTCAATTAGCTTTTAAAGCTCATGTTAATGAAAATAACACAATACAAATAGGTGATTAATAATGAAAACCGTTGTTTTTCCTGGATCGTTTGATCCTATCACTAACGGACATCTTGATTTAATATCGAGAGCAAGTCTATTAGCAGAAAAAGTGATTGTTGCGGTCGCGATGAATGATAGTAAAAAACCTTTTTTTACATTATCAGAGCGTTGTGAATTACTCACTGAAGCCACTAAAGATATCAGAGGCGTTGAGATAGTCCCCTTTGATGGTCTGCTAGCTGAGTTTGCTAAAAAACATCAAGCGCAAGCACTTATTAGAGGTATCCGAGGCGGAACCGATGCTGATTATGAAATTCAACTTTCGCAAGTGAACCATACTTTAAACCCTCAACTTGAAACTATTTTATTACCTGCACATGCTAGAACTGCTTTTATTTCTTCAACAATTGTTAAAGAAGTATTTAAGCACCAGGGAGATATTAGTTTATTGGCACCGGCTTGTGTCCAAAGGGCTTTTAATCAACGATAAGTATGTCTGTTTGATACAGTTAAACATTAATGACATAAGGATACGAAATTAATATGAATATAATAAAGAAATCACTTCTATTATCGACATTGACACTTGCACTATGGGGGTGTTCATCAACACCACAGCAAACATGGCAAGAAGATACGGTTTACAACATTACAGTTTTACATACCAATGATCATCACGGACGCTTCTGGCAAAACCGTTACGGTGAATATGGAATGGCAGCTCGTAAAACGTTAGTTGATCAAATTAGAACTGAAGTAGAAAGTGCTGGTGGCAGTGTTTTATTATTATCTGGTGGTGATATTAATACTGGTGTGCCTGAATCAGATTTACAGAATGCTGAACCTGACTTTAAGGGCATGAGCTTAATTGGTTATGATGCTATGGCGATTGGTAATCATGAATTTGATAATCCAATTTCAGTGTTAAGAATGCAAGAAGGTTGGGCAAACTTCCCGCTACTTTCTGCAAATATTTACGATAAAAAAACAGATCAACGCTTATTTAAGCCTTACCAAGTTTTTAATTTGAACGGTGTGAAAACCGCGGTTATCGGTCTCACCACCAAAGATACAGCTAAAATTGGTAATCCTGAATATATTAGTGGTTTTGATTTTAGAGATCCTGAGTTAGAAGCCAAAAAAGTCATCGCAGAAGTGGAAAACAACGAACATCCTGATTTAATTTTTGCTGTGACGCATATGGGGCATTATCAAAATGCACAATACGGTGTAAATGCACCTGGAGATGTCACTCTTGCGCGTTCTTTACCTGAAGGTGCTTTGGATATGATAGTCGGCGGTCACTCTCAAGAACCTGTGTGTATGGAAGGTGATAATGTTGTTGATGCAAACTTTCAACCCGGTGATGACTGTGTTCCTGATAAACAAAATGGGACTTATATTGTTCAAGCCCATGAGTGGGGGAAATACCTAGGGCGTGCTGATTATCAATTTAAAAATGGTGAGCTGACATTATTAGATTACAAATTGATACCTATTAACTTAGTTAAAAAAGTTGAAGTTGATGGAGAATCAAAACGTGTACTCGTCGCTGACAAAATAGAGCAGGATGCTGACGTTCTTGAGTTCCTAACGCCTTACCAAGAAAATGGACAAGCAGAGTTATCTAATCAAGTTGCTGAAATTAATGGCAAACTTGAAGGGGATCGTAGTGCTGTTCGTTTTAAACAAACAAATTTAGGATTATTAATTGCTAAGGCGCATAAAGAACGAACTAAAGCCGATTTTGGGGTAATGAACTCGGGAGGTGTACGTGACTCTATTCAAGCAGGAAAGGTAACTTATAAAGATGTCTTGAAAGTACAACCTTTTGCAAATCAAGTTTCATATGTTGATATGACAGGTGCAGAAGTGATCAACTATTTAAATGTAGTCGCTACTAAGCCGGTTGATACTGGCGCATACGCTCAGTTTTATGGTATTAATATGACGGTCACTAAAAACGGTGTAGAAGATATTGTTATTGATGGCAAACCTTTAGAGCTCACTAAAACCTATCGTTTCTCTATTCCAAGCTTTAATGCTGCTGGTGGAGATGGCTATCCTAATGTAACCAATCATGATGGATTCGTGAATACTGGGTTTGTTGATGCAGAAGTGTTAAAGGATTATTTGCAATCAAACTCGCCAATTGATGTGTCTGATTACCAACCAAAAGGTGAGATAAACTACCAATAAAGCCTGAAAGTAGATCAATCAATGTCTCTATACTAATTTGGGGAAGAGACATTGATTATTTTTATCTGAAGTTTCTGATTATGTTAATCATTAATTGAGTTAATAATGGCTAACATAACTATATAGTACAGATTATTTATCAGTTAATTCACACGTACTTTTTGTAAATTCAATGCCGGGTTGTGGCCCTGGTATTAAGTCGTTAAAAAAGCTTGTTTCTACTTTTTTAAATTGAGCAATACATCCATTATCAAAAGTAATACTGAGTTTTTTAAAGTCTATATATTCTAAGCCGTTGGCTACTCTAGGTTGTTCAGCAATAAACTTTACCATTACATCTAAGTCTCGAGAGTTCATTGCAGCGGGTGAAAGAGCAGCTTGTACTGAAAAGCAAAGACAACACGCAGCGATTCCAATTACAGTATTAAACATAGCTAACTCCTCATCCACTTAACGTTGACAGTTTGGACAGTAGACGCTGTTTCTGGCCGCTAGTTTTATTGATTTAAGCGCAGTACTACAATATGGACATAACTCACCTGTTTTACCATAAACATGTAAGGTTTGCTGAAAGTATCCTGGTTTCCCATCACCCCCCACAAAGTCTTTAAGCGTTGTGCCACCTTGTTTAATGGCTTCACTCAAGATCTCTTTAATCGCGAGCACCAATTTTTGATAGCGTTTTAAGCTGATATTATTAGCTGAACGAGTAGGGCTTATTCCTGCTTTGAATAGTGCTTCTGTTGCATAGATATTACCAACACCAGTCACGACTTTTTGTTCCATGATAAATTGTTTAACGGGCAATTTTCGGTTTTTTGCTTGTTCATAAAGTAACTCAGCAGTGAACTCATTTGATAATGGCTCAGGCCCTAGAATATTTAATAAAGGACTCGTTTCGGGATTCTCCCCTAACCATAAAATAGCACCGAAACGCCTTGGATCAGTATAACGTAATAAACACTTTTGAAACTCAAGGTCGACATGATCATGCTTTTGTGCAGGCGTGTTTAACTGGCATATTCGTAAACTACCAGACATCCCTAAATGAATGAGTAAGGTGCCGTTTTCAAAGCGTAGTAGTAAGTATTTTGCTCGTCGATCAACCGATATTAATTTTTTATGCTTTAACAAAGACAGTAAGTCTTTAGGTATCGGCCAACGTAATTGATGATGTCGAAGTACAACATTATTTATTTTTTGATCGATAATATAGGGGCTAATACCACGACGACTTGTTTCAACCTCTGGTAATTCAGGCATATTCTTCCCGTAATAATTGATTAATATAAATGGCGAAAGTGAGGCTATTCAAAATGCACCATTGTTACTCATTTTATTATGGCATGAATTTTTGTTTATTGATTAATTGTATTGATAGAAAAAGGATTGAGTAGAGCAACTGATTAAACCTGTTAAAACACTTTATATTTAATCGGTGATCATTAATCAAACGTGTATTTTGTCTATTAACTTGTTATGTGGGAGTGGGATGTTAGATAAATAGGCGAGTAGTTGTACCATAATGCCTGTGTAAGGTGCGTTTGATTGGTATTGGTAATTATAACTGGTTTTTTCATTTTCCGAGCTTATTTGAGCTCTCAGCTATTGTATACTTACTTGTAAATGGTAAATTTTAGATATAAAAAAACCCAGTATAAACTGGGTTTTTTTCAGACTAATCAAATTACTTGATTTTGCCTTCTTTGTAGATAACGTGTTTACGTACTACAGGATCAAACTTTTTGATTTCAAACTTTTCAGGCATGTTCTTTTTATTTTTATCAGTAGTATAAAAATGACCAGTACCAGCGCTTGAATTTAAACGAATTTTATCACGCATTTTTAAGCTCCTTAAACTTTAACGCCATTAGCACGGATATCAGTTAAAACTGAATCAATACCTTTTTTGTCGATGATACGCATACCTTTAGTAGATAGGCGTAATTTAACAAAACGGTTCTCACTCTCAACCCAAAAACGGTGTGTTTGTAGGTTAGGTAAGAAACGACGTCGTGTACGGTTCTTTGCGTGTGATACATTGTTACCAACAGCTGGACGCTTGCCTGTAACTTGACATACTCTAGACATGTCGAAATTCTCCAAAAATATTAGTTTTACTCGAGCAAAATAGTCGAACACCTTCTTTAGCCGTCGCCAAAGGCGTCGAGGGCGCATTTTATACACCATTGAGATTAAAAGATCAACAAATGTGTAAATAAATACGTTAAATCCACCCTTTTTCTGCAAATGAGGTGTATTTTCCATCACCTATGATGAAATGGTCCAATATTTTAACATCAATTAATTGCAGTGTATTCACTAGTTTTTCAGTTATATTTTTATCTGATTCGCTGGCTGTTGGATCGCCCGATGGATGATTATGAACAAGGATAATTGCAGCTGCATTTTCTTGTAATATTTTTTGAACTACAACGCGAGGGTGAACACTTGCACTATTAATTGTGCCAAAGAAAAATTCATGGAAGCGAATTACTCTATGTTGACTATCTAATAAGAGTGCAGCAAAAACTTCATAGGGGTAGTCGCGCATTTTTGCGCTTAAAAATTGTTGTGTTTGTGCGGCGCTGGTTAACGGGTCTCCTTTCATTAAAGATTCCTGTAAATAGCGGCGTGACATTTCTAATACCGCTTGTAGTTGAATATATTTGGCTTGTCCTAGACCTTTTCGAGAACAAAAGTCTGTTTCACTAGCGGAAAATAAAGCGCGCAGTGAGCCAAAGTCGATAAGCAATTGACGTGATAATGAGACAACATCCATTCCTTTACAGCCTGTGCGGAGAAAAATAGCGAGTAATTCACTATCGGTTAAGCTACTCGCTCCTTGTTGTATTAACTTTTCTCGTGGCCTTTCTTGTTGAGGCCATTCTCTAATTGATACCAAAATAGGCGCTCCTAATAAAACTGGTGAACCTTAAATCTAGTATAAGTTATGCATATTGCTTTATATTTTTATGTTATTGTAATGTCTTTTTTTATGAACTTTTCCGAGAAAATTATGGCGTCAATATTACCTTTACAAGGGAAAAAAATATTATTAGGTGTTTGCGGTGGGATTGCTGCCTATAAAAGTGCGGAGTTAACGCGTCGATTAATGGATCAAGGTGCTCAGGTGCGTATCGTAATGACTGCATCTGCGAAACAATTTATTACACCACTAACCATGCAAGCAGTATCCGGACATGTTATTTATGATGATTTATTAGATCCTCAAGCTGAAGCGGGTATGGGTCATATTGAGTTAGCTAAATGGGCTGATTTAATTCTTATCGCCCCTGCAACTGCAAATGCGATAGCACGCTTACGAGCGGGAATGGCAGATGAATTATTAACAACCTTATGTTTAGCAACGCCTTCCCCAATAGCGATTGCTCCTGCGATGAATCAACAGATGTATTTAGCAGCAGCGACGCGGGATAATTTAACGGTATTAGCTGAGCGCGGAATACTGGTTTGGGGGCCAGGCCAAGGTATACAAGCTTGTGGTGATGTTGGTCCAGGTCGTTTGTTAGACGTCCCTGATTTAGTTAAGTTATGCTGTGATTTTTTTACTCCCCAACAGCCATTATTAGCAGGGGTTAATGTTGTTATCACTGCAGGGCCAACTCAAGAAGCGATAGATCCTGTTCGTTATATTAGTAATCATAGTTCTGGTAAAATGGGATTCTCATTAGCAAATGCAGCTCTTAGTATGGGGGCTAATGTCACTGTTATTGCAGGGCCTGTTAATTTGTCATTAGCAGCTGACATTAAGCGTATCGATGTTAAAAGTGCAAGAGATATGCATCAAGCTGCACTAGCATCGCTGGATACTGCGGATATCTTTATTGCTTGTGCAGCTGTTGCTGATTATCGGACTGAAACCGTTCATTCTGAAAAAATGAAAAAACAAGCCGATACAGATGTGATTACCTTAACCTTAGTTAAAAACCCAGATATTATTGCTGATGTAGCAAACGCTGAGAATCGTCCATTTTGTGTCGGATTTGCTGCGGAAACAAATGACATCGAAGCTTATGCTTTAGGTAAATTAGCACGTAAAAACTTAGATTTAATTGCTGCAAATGATGTATCGAATAGTGCTCAAGGTTTTAATAGTGATAATAATGCATTGACTGTCTTTGCTAAAGATAAACGTTTCGATATCCCATTGTGTAATAAAAAAGAAGTTGCGATACAATTACTTAAAATCATAAGTGAGCAATATAAATCAATTTCTTAAGAGTATAGTAAAGGCTCCTATTTACTTTTATTTAGGTGAGTAAAAATAAAAATCTTTGTATTTTAGCGGGATATACAATATTTAGGAGGTAGCTTTGGGCTGTCAAAATAATACTAATAATAACAAAGGAAGTTATTGAGATGTCTACAATGACCAAGAAGAAAACAAATCGCAAGGATGATATTTTAAGTGCGTTAGCGATTATGCTTGAAGGGAAGCCTGGCCAACGTATCACAACAGCTAAGCTTGCTGCTGAAGTCGGTGTTTCTGAAGCTGCTTTATATCGTCACTTTCCAAGTAAAGCGCGGATGTTCGAAGGGTTAATTGATTATACAGAAACGGCTATTTTTAGTCATATCAATACGATCAAAGATCAACAAAAAGACACTTTTGTGCGGATCGAACATATTGTTTATTTCTTGTTAGCTTTTTCTGAGAAAAACCCTGGAATTACGCGCATTTTAAGTGGCGATGCTTTAGTTGGTGAAAATGAAAGGTTACAGTCACGTATTGAACATGTTTTTTCTAAAATTGAGTCTCAATTAAAACAAACATTAAGGGAACGTCCTGCTTCGGATGGTCAAAAATTTGAGATGGATGAAGGGATATTGGCTAACTTATTACTAGCCTATATTGAAGGACGAATGGTTCAGTTTGTACGATCTCAATTTAAACAAAAACCTACCCAAAATTTTAAAACTCAATGGCTATTTTTTAATAAGCAACTGGTGATTAGTTAATATCATAAAAGGAGTTAGGTATGTCAGAAGAAGGCAAGGTAGCAGAAACTGTTTCAGAAGTACTGGGAGAGAGAGTGGATGTGGTTAGTCATGCACTTCATTGGCTCGTTGAAAACCAAGACTTGCTAGTAACATATGTATTAAATATTGTTTTTGCTATTGTTACGTTAGTAATAGGGATGATGTTAGCACGTGTGATTTCCGGCACGTTTCATAAAATATTAACTAAGCGTCAATTTGATATTACTATTGTTGACTTTGTTTCTCACATGGTGCGCTATGTGATTATTGCTTTTGTTATCATTGCCGCATTAAGTCGTCTTGGTGTTGAAACAACGTCGTTTGTGGCCATTATTGGTGCTGCTGGTTTAGCTGTTGGTTTGGCCTTACAAGGTTCTTTATCTAACTTTGCTTCTGGTGTATTAATTATTGCTTTACGTCCTTTTAAAGCTGGAGAGTATATTGAAGCAGCAGGTACGGCTGGTGTTGTTGAGTCTGTTCAAATATTTTCAACTACATTAACGAGCCCTGATAATAAATTTGTTGTTGTTCCTAACTCTGCGATTTTAAGTGGCAATATTATTAACTATTCTCGTAAATCAACACGCCGTATCGATTTGGTAGTTGGTGTTAGTTATAACGCAGATTTAGCACAAACCAAACGTATTTTAGAGACGATTGTTAAAGCAAATGAAGGTGTTTTAAAGTCACCTGAACCTCTAGTTGCTGTAGCGGAATTAGCTGACTCAAGTGTTAATTTGGTTGTTCGTCCGTGGGTACGTGGTGAGGATTATTGGCCAGTTCGCTTTGAGTTAATGGAAGCAATTAAAAATGGCTTAGATGACGCTGGTATTGAAATTCCATTCCCACAAATGGATGTCCATATGGATAAATAGAGCCATACTATCTTATTTTATTAAAACCAGCCTACGGCTGGTTTTTTGTTTTATAGGCTTAATAACGCTTTCTATTTATTCAAAAAATGATATTTTAAGTAAATTGCCCGATTAAAAACTAAAAATAAGAGGCAGAGGTAACATACAAGTCGGCTGTTTATATCTAAGCTATAACCTTTGCCTTATAATCAAACCTAAATAATCTACTGAAGATAAACTATGCATAATCCATTTATACAAATCGAAGGCTCTAAACGAAGTCTGCATGTGCAGGTGGCACGTGAAATTGCCCGGAAAATATTATCCGGAGAAGTTGCTCAAAACTCAATTATCCCAAATGAAATGGCATTATGTGAACAGTTTAGTGTAAGCAGGACTGCTTTGCGTGAAGCAATAAAACTACTAACCTCGAAAGGGTTGTTGGAATCTAAGCCTAAAGTTGGGACACGAGTAAAATCAAGAGAAAATTGGAATTTTTTAGATGCTCAATTACTTGATTGGTTGATTGACCTTGGTGACAATGAAGTGGTTTATAGAGAGTTTTTATCATTACGTAAGGCTATTGAGCCGGAAGCCGCTGCATTAGCTGCGCAAAATGCAACGGTGCAACAACGTATTGAATTATCTTCTACCTTTCAAAAAATGGATGAAATATCCAAAAACTTTGACGCTGAAAAATGGATGGAAGTGGATATGCATTTTCATCGGTTGGTTTTTCTATCGACTGGCAATAGTTTTTATCTGCCATTTGCAAATGTGTTATGTACTATGTTTAAGAGCTTCATTAGTCACTCTTCAGAAGAAGGTGGAACTTGTATCGGAGAGCATAGAGCTATTTACGCTGCCATCATGGCTGGCGATGCAGATAAAGCACGACAAGCAAATACAACGCTATTAGCAAACTCTAAGCATAGATTACCCCCTGGCACATAGCGCCTAATAAATTCAATAAAAAACCCGTTATTAAGTTAAATAACGGGCTTTTTTTTATCTCAGTTTTAGCACTTGTTTATTTAATAACAACAGGGCCTTTCCAAGAAATTGATTGACCATCAACCGTCACATCTGAAGTGGTATTTTCATCTACACCTACAACATTACTTACACAAACAGTGAGTTTTTTATCATTCACTAAGTTAATCGAAATAACAGACGCTACTTGATCGTTTAGTAATACTTCAACTGAGTCAACTTGACCACGTGCGTTTAAACTCGCTTCAACTGATTCATTAAAGTAACCATGTGTTTCGTATACATTAGCAAATAAATGGTCTGCTGCTTTTTGACGTAACATAAACATAGGTTCGTTACGTAAGTTGAAGTCAGGATCATTTGCACCTGTGCGGGAAAATATAACTTCACTATCAGCATTTGCGCTACTAATCAGTGAGTAATAGCTATCACCCATTAACCATGTTGTTAGTGATGAGCCTTCTACTTTACCTTGTCCAAGATTCCAAAGATGCTGATAACCATGTGCATCACCTAGAGTATTTAAACTTTTGTGTGTTTGGTATTCAAAATCCGTGCGAATGATTTGTCCTTTGTAATGAACAGGGTAATCATAAGTGTGTTCTTCTTCACTGATCATACGGAATAGGTCGATGATAAGCGGTTTTTCAAACTCTTCTGATTCAAGCATGATAACCGTACGCTGTTGATCAACACCCGTATAATAATCACGTGCAAAGGCACTCATTGCTTGTAATTTGCCATTATCTGACTGATTACCCAATATAGTAAAGTGCTTTTCACCGTTGTGTTGTTGTGCAATTGCAGTCACACCTTGGTTTTGACTTGTTTGATCTACAACTACAGTGTTGTGTGCAACAGTTTGCTTACAGTAACTCTTATTTTCTGGAATGTAACGACCACCAAACTTCGGTTCAATATTAACCCAACGACCGTAACCGTAATCGTTAATAAACTCTTGGTTATTATTGAATAAGCTGAGGTGTAAACCATCAAAATGGCCATGGTCTAGTGCAGAGTGAAGTTTAGCATCACTACCGTGTTGGCCGTACCAAAGTAGTGCCATACTATCGTCTGATTTTGCATCACGATGACGTAGAATTGTTACACCGCCACATTCGCCTGCAGCACCATCTGTTAGGCTTAAACTACCCCAATTAAAGTTAGGTACTTCAGCATTGTTTTCTAGTGCATTAGATAATGTTGCACCCGTGTTGTGTACCCACACGTGGTCTTGATGTTTCGCCATTGCTAACAGTGTTTCGTTTTGTTCGTAACGCTCAAAACAGATATTAGTTGCTAATAAAATACCAAGATCTTTAATGTCCATTGTACGTGATGAGTCATTTAATGCTGGTAATGTTCCATCTGGGAATGCTGTTGACATAACTGCGTAAGCAGTTGTTTTAATTACTTCATTTTTTAACTTATAAATACCAACTTCAGGTTGACGACGTTCAATCGCTTCTGCGAATAAGAAGATAGGACGTAACGAGAAACGATGGTAGTACGGACCTTCCATGTAATAACCATCAGGTGAGAATAATTGCGTTAATTGAGCAATGAAACCACCAGAAACACTATCACCTTTTAAGCCATATAATGCTTTGTCTACTGTTGCTTGATCATTGATTGCATAAGCACAAATACCCGCACTGGCAACAGACCACAGACCGTGATTATGAATAATATCGAAGTTTTCTGCATAGGTAACAACAAACATTTCAAGCATTACTTTGAATAAGTCGTTCTCAATAAGTTGTTGTTGATCTTCTGTTAACTCATGGCGAATACAAGAATAAGCACACGATGAATATAACATCCACATGTTTTCGTTTAATGTTTGATGGAATAAACGACCTGGTTTATTAGTGTCGCGGCTAATGTTTAAATCGCGATGTTTATAAACCTTTGCATATTCCACTAGCATGGTTGTTGCGTAATCTAGGTAACGCTGTTCACCTGTAATTAAGTATAAACGACCTGCTAGATCTAGGTGGATGTAGTTTTGTTTGTGACGGTTATGCTCGTAGCCGCCAGCTTCACCGTGCCCTGGGATTTCGATACCGATTGGCATGTAAGCTTCAAGCGCTTGAATCTCTTCTGCAATAGAGCGACCAATGAGTGAGTCTGCACCTACGTGTTGACGTAAATCTGCTGCTTGTTGATAGCTTATTAGTAGTGGTTGATAACTCATTATTAAGACCCTTTTGTTTCTACGGCAACAAATCCTTGCCAGCTGTATGTTGTATTATTAAATTCGATTGTGCTTTGGCTTTGTTCTGTTGCATTTAACTTGTTATTAACCATTACTGTTAATGCAAAATCATCTGCAAGGATTTCTACAACAGTTGCATCATCGTTAAAGCCAACAACATTGATTGAATGTACTTTTCCACGAGCATCTAAACTTGCTTCTACTGATTCATTAAAATAACCGTGTGTTTCGATAACATTAGCAAATAGCGCATTTTTAGCTTGGCGACGTAGAATTAAACTTGTTTCACTGCGTAGGTTGAATGAAGGATCGTTCGCACCAGTACGCGTAAAGAAAACCGTATCATCTGTAGATGCTGCACTTAACCATGTGTAGTAGCTGCTACCTTGTAACCAACTTACTAAGCTTGTGTCTTGTGCAGGACCTTCGCTTTCATTCCATAAATGTTGATAACCAAAGTCATCGCCCATTGGATTTAATGTTGCGTGTTGTTTGTGTTCAATGTTGGTACGGATGATTTGACCTTGATATTGTAAAGAGTAATCGTATTGATGTGCTTCTTCACTGATCAAACGGAATAAATCAATCAATAATGGTTTTTCAAGTTGCTGGTGTTCAACAAGGACCAATGAGCGTTGTTGGTCAACGCCAGGGTAGAAGTCATAAGCATAAGCACTCATTGCTTGCACTTTACCTTCTCCGATAAAGAAGTGCGGTACTCCATGTTTACTATCTGCAGTATCAACATCAAAATTATTTTGACAACCTGCATCAACAGAAACTAAGTTATGGGCAATAGTTTGGCGAGCATAAGACTTGTTTTCATCAAGGTAACGACCACCAAACTTAGGCTCAATATTAACCCAACGACCAAAGCCGTAATCACGTAATACTTCTTGATTATTATTAAAATAAGTCATGCCCAGTGTATCGAAGTGTCCATGTCCCATACCATGTTGACCATAGTTCATCACAAGTTGGCTAATATCGCCTTTACTATTTTGCATGCGGATAAAGCCTTGTGCACCTTTATCTCCATCTGGACCTTCATTTAATTCAACACTTGGTAAACAAGGAACTTCCACTGATTCTTGTGCTTGATAAGCTTGAGATAATGCAACACCGCAACCGCTGATCCAGATTTGCTCTTGAATTTTAGCAATACCGTATAAATTTTTATCTTCAGGGTAATGTTTGGCATATAAGCTAACAGCGATAACGACACCTTCATCTTTAATATCCATACTTTTAGATGCATCATTTAATGAAGGGAAAACACCGTTAGGGTAAGCAGTTGAGAGTAAAGATTGGATAGTTTTAGCGATCACTTGCCCTTTAAAATTAAAGATATCTAATTCAGGACGGAAGCGTTGAGTTAATTCTGCTAATAAACATAAAGGGCGTATTGCATAACGATGGTAATAAGGGCCCTCTATATAATAACCAGACGGAGCAAATAAATTACTTAACTGTGCAAGGAATCCACCCTGTATGTCATCACCGGCTAAACCGTGTAATGCTAAGTCAATATACTTTTCTTGGCCAATTGCTGCGCCACAAGCTGCTGTTGCTGCAACAGCCCAAACACCATGATTATGAATTCGGTCAAAATCAAAGTCATATTTGACGGTTGCAACTTCTAACATTGGTTCAAATAGTTGACTCTCAATGTGTTGGCGTTGCTCTTCGGTTAACCAGTGTTTAATGCAGCTATAACCTAAGCTTGAATATAACAACCAAACGTGTTCATTCAGCATTTGATGAAATAAACGTCCTGGTGGATTGGTGTTACGTTGAACTTGGAAACCCAATGCCAAATATTTATCGGCATATTGGGTTAATAAGTCTGCTGCAAACTGAGCGTATTTTTCTTCACCTGTAATTAAAAATAAACGGCCAGCTTGGTCGATATATTTATAATTTTGTTGGTGTTTATTATGCGCATAACCACCTGCTGGGCTGTGTCCTGGAACATCAATAGGTAATGCAAGGTAATTGTCCGTATCGCGAATCAGAGCATCGAGGCTGACTCCCATTAAACTTGGTTTACCGAGCTCTTGTTGGATAGCTTCAATCTCTTGTTGATCCATAAGAACAGCGTTGACGTTGGAAGACATATTGACCTCTATTGCATAAAAGTGGATAAAAATAAATGGATAAAGTAATACAAATAAACTTTAAAATCACTTTATTTTTTAGTTTTTACGTACTGTGTCTACATTTTTATTTTTTGTATTTGTATATATGGCTTAGCATTTTTTTTGATTGTAGAACGTCTATCTAATGCACAGTTTAATGATTGAAATTGATTTTTATTGCTTTTTTAGTGCGCTTAGAAGGGAGGTAAAAAGTTAATCTTATTGTTAATGCTTCTAGTTGTATTACACCTTAGATTGAATGTGCTGATAGCTCATGATCTAGATCACACATAACGTCTTTTTGTATTACAAATCGATTGTGGTAATGTACAATTTTTCATTTTATAAATCTGTTTATTTGTTTTTCTACTATTGAAGAGTGATAAATACCTGCTTTAAAGCAAGTTAATAATATGAATTAGCGCAGAGAAATACGCTCTGTATAAAGTACTTAGAAATTATTAGTATAAAATACGAATAACGATACCAGTACCATTTGACGATGGCTTGAGCTGGTTAATAATGAAAATTAATTTTTTAATTGAGGTGATAAATGGCTAGTTTTAATATCGCATTAATCGGCGAATGTATGATTGAACTACAGGATGTAGGCGGCACATTACGCCAAGGCTTTGGCGGAGATACTTTAAATACAGCTGTTTATTTATCACGTTTAACTGCTAATAAAGCGCTTAATGTAAGTTATGTAACAGCATTAGGTACAGATAAAGTAAGCCAAGGAATGGTCGATAATTGGTTATCGGAAGGTATCAATGATCAATTTATTCAGCGCTCAGAAACAAAACAACCAGGTATTTATATTGTAGATACAGATGACACAGGCGAGCGTAGTTTTATGTATTGGCGTGCTGATTCAGCTGCTAAATACTGGTTAGAAACAGCCAGCGAAGAATTACTTGAAAACCTTTTAAAACAAGACGCTATCTATTTATCTGGTATTAGCTTAGCGATTTTACCAGCAGATAGCCGTGAAAAGTTATATGCCTTGTTAACCGAATATAAAGCAGCTGGTGGTAAAGTTATTTTTGATAATAACTACCGTCCGAAATTATGGGACTCGCAAGAGCAAGCTGTTGAAAACTACAAAAAAATATTATCAGTGACACATACTGGACTATTAACATTTGATGACGAAGAGGCTGTTTTTGGCGATACCTGTATCGAAGATTGTATTAAACGCTCATTAGCACTTGGCGTGACTGAGATTGTTATTAAGCGCGGTAGCAAGGAATGTTTAGTTATTACAGCAGATGATCAAATTAGTGTTAAAGCAAATTTAATAGAAAAATCTAAAGTTATTGATACTAACGCTGCCGGCGATTCATTTGCCGCAGGTTATATGTCTGGCCGTTTATTAGGCGAAAGTAGCGAAGCATCGGCAATGAAAGCACATAATGTTGCAGCAACCGTTATTCAGCATAAAGGTGCCATTATCGATGCACAATTTATAGCTCCATTCGTAGATTAATTACTTACAATTAGGAAATAAGAAATGACAACATTAAACGAAAAACTACAAACATTGAAAGTGATCCCTGTTATTGCAATTAAGGATGCTGCTGATGCTGTTCCACTGGGTAAAGTATTAGTTGAAAACGGCATGCCATGTGCAGAAATAACTTTCCGTACTCCTGCCGCAGCAGAATCAATTAAAAACTTGCGCGAAGCATTTCCTGAGATGTTAATTGGTGCGGGTACAGTATTAAACAGCGAAACAGTCGATCAAGCAATTGATGCTGGCGTAGATTTTATTGTAAGCCCTGGTTTTAATCCAACAACAGTTAAATACTGTCAACAACGTAACATGCCAATTATCCCTGGCGTTAACAACCCATCTTTAGTTGAGCAAGCAATGGAAATGGGTTTAACTACGTTAAAATTCTTCCCTGCAGGCCCTTCAGGCGGTGTATCAATGTTGAAATCTTTAACGGCTGTTTACCCAGTTAGCTTTATGCCTACTGGTGGTGTTTCACCTGCAAACATCAATGAATATTTAGATATTGATGCGGTATTAGCTTGTGGTGGTACTTGGATGGTGCCTGCAAACTTAATTGATAACCGTGAGTGGGATAAGATTGCTGTTTTAGTTAAAGAAGCTGTTGCAGCTTTAGGTTAATTAAAAGCGGTTTATATAAAAAAGCCTTGATTATGTATGTAATCAAGGCTTTTTTGTAACAGAAGTATTTATTTATTTATATTTTCAGTTTGGTTTTTATCTAGTTCTTCATCTTCAGGTAATGGCTGCCCTGTGTAGGCATGTAGAAAAGCCTCACATAGCAATTCACTGTTAG
This sequence comes from Psychromonas aquatilis, assembly GCF_038155185.1. Taxonomy (NCBI): domain Bacteria; kingdom Pseudomonadati; phylum Pseudomonadota; class Gammaproteobacteria; order Alteromonadales; family Psychromonadaceae; genus Psychromonas; species Psychromonas aquatilis. The sequence goes on along the minus strand of NZ_JBAKAZ010000026.1, from coordinate 9,948 downwards.
TTGCGTGGCGTAAGTTATTCACTTGCCTTCTAGTTCGTTCATCCGTTAATATTTTAAGCACCTTAGTTGGGATTGAGACAGTTACTTTTTTTACCTGCTCACTTTTTTTACCGTGTTCGGCATAAGGGCTAATATATTCACCATTCCATTTTGTTGTCATAATAGTAACCTTGAAAAAAATTACTGTTATTTTACCTCGATTTTTTTATTATGGCAATCTGAACGTAAAGATGGCTAGAAGTCCATCACAAGAATTAAGCGTTAGTGACCATGAATGACGGTTTATTAAAAAGGTTCTGATTTATTGGTATCAAAAACGGTTAATGTTTCTCGTATACGCGGTTTTATTTTACTACTTTTAAATGGACTTAAAGATAGTGTTTTATCTTCATTTAATGAAATATCATAAAACTGAGGTAAATTAAAATTAACTTGCTCACTTACCTCATCGGAGAGGTAATTATTGGAAGCATAAAAGCGATTTACATTTTGTACAAATTCATTTTTGGAGCCAGCAAAGTTTAAAAAAGTTTCCACTTCATTTTCTGCATTTGCAATATATATATTAAAACCATCGGTGTGATTTTCAAAAAAGAATTGTATTAAACCTTCACTGATATGTGACTCGATGATATCGGCCGTTTGATCATAGAAGGTTGTTTTTAGATTTAAGGAACTAGCGGATAGTTTCTTATTCGATATATGGCTATAGATATCAACAGCACTTTCTAAATGTTGTAAGGATACCCCTTTACGTTCAAAGTAAAAACCAAACTTCCTTCCACCGGTCCATAGGGTTTGGACTGAGCGAGTATGTACCGTATGCAAACGTAATTGAATAAACTCATCAAGTTTTTTGCCAAAAGAGTTACAAATTTGTTCGCTGAAATGGCGGCTATAACAAAAGAGATCAATTTTACTTGGTGGTGATGCATCTTGATGCATTTTCGATAAAATCGTATTCAATGCTTCAACTACTGAAAATTGGCTATTAAAGTGTAATGTTCTTACTTCGTTCCATGAGTTACGGTATATAAAGTCGATACTGCCAATTAAGCTTTCTTTGTGCTCACCATAAGCCATCACATTATCAATCTGGTTTAATTCACTCTCTTCTGTATCTTGCCAATGCCTGGTTGGATCTTTTTCAACATTAAGAAAGATAGATAAATACTTAATTGCACAGGGGGCGCTAAGCGCTTTGTCGCTTGCTTTAGGAACATAAATAGGGAAAACACTGTATAAGTCCTTGGCAAATTGATTCAAATTTTTATCAACAAGATCAGAGCCTTGGTTGTATAAGTGAAGTTCAGTGTCTTCATCGTACAAACCGTTGACATAACTCCATGCAACGAGTTTAGATAAATAAGGTGAATAGCCTAAGCAGGGGGTATTAGCTAGCTCAAAAGGTTCTAGCTTACTATTATATAAATACCATCCTGCTTTATTTTTACGATGTTCCGGAATTTGAATGAGGCTAAGGTGCTTCTCTATTAAATTAGGCGAAATATTAGGGTTAATAATATCGACCTTACCCGGTAAGGTTTCATGAGCAGCGTAAAGTTTACGCGATAAGATGCCAATATCTTCAGCACTAATAGATTCACTAATATTATTAACTCGTGCAAACTTAATTAAATTACTATAGCTCAACATCAATGCATCAAGTAATAATGAGTTTGCTTGCTGTACTTCTCGTATTTTCCAGTTATGGCGATTATCTAAATCTATTATCTGGCTTTCAGTCCAGCCCCATTGTTTAATGAGGTTTTTTAAAATTGCTCTACGCCAAGAGGTACTTTCAGACGAAGAAGGTTTGGATAACGCTTCTTCTGTTTTGAAATAAAAGCATACTCGCACTAACTCCAAACGATTGAGGTCATTAATACTGATTAAGTAATCGCTAACTTTACTTAGCATCAGACAATAGGGATCTAAGTGCTCATTATAGAAATGTTGTTCTTGAAAGCTTTTTTTATAGGAAGTTGATATTAACTCTGTATTTGGATATTCCCATGAGTAAGCCTCCATTAAAATAGTTTTTAATGTTGCTTTGTAAGGGTTATCAATGCCTTTATAAAGTTGCCACAAAGTTGCACCGAATAACTCTTCAGCCGGTACAGAGTGTAAACCCCCAAGGTCTAACCAATCATCTTCTTCAATTTGTTTATTGTCATATAATTTTTTTACATAATCATCATAATCATGTTCGTGATCATGTGGAATTTGTCGCCATAAAATACGTTTGCCAGCAACGCGTAAAGATGTGCGATAGAACTCATCTAGCAGTAACATGTGTTGTGATGTACCGCATGACTCATCACTTAATTCTGCTTTATTGTTAACTCTAAATTTATTATCGGGTATTAGGAAAAAATTTAGCTCAACAGCTAAACTTTCAGCCCAATGGGTAATTTCCCAAGTTTTTTTATTGAGTAGTTCAACTCTATCAGGATCTAATTTATGTGAGTAACAAACCCAAATATCTAAATCACTTTCCGAACATTGTCCAATTGAAGAAGTACTTCCCATTGCATATAACCCGATGATTTCAGGTAAAGCAGGAGAGGTGTCAGGCAATTTAAAATCGAATAGTTGTAAACTTAGTGACTGTTGTTGTTCATTTGGGGTAAATTGGCAAATACCTTTAGGCACATCAGCATCAATATAGCCAGGTAAAGTAGGTTCATTTAAGTGCAGTAAGATTGGAAATATTTTAAAAACATTTGCCTCATCTTTTCTCATCAATGCTAAAGCAGAGTTTACGCGTAGGCGCGAAAACTCATCTGCTTTATTACGCAATTGGATGATTTCTTGACTCAATCTATGTTCCATGTATGTAAGTGTTATTTAATATTTTCTTTAGAAAACTGTGAGCATTATAACATTAATTAGTTACTATTGGTAAATATTCACTTTGCCTGTATATGCTAAAATCCCTCGTAAAAATACGAGGGATGAAAGGGGATTATGAGGGAATTTGATATGGTAAAGGTGCACAGTAAAGTATTGAATCCTCTACTTCTTTTATTCTAAATGTTGCTGAAGAGCTGGTGTCTTTTGGTAATACAGCTAACATTTCAATATGTTGATCGCCATACTGACAGGCTGAAATAACAATGCCAACTCGCTTCCAGTTTTCCCCTAATAAAACTTCAACAGTTTGTCCTGGTGTAGGGGCATTATTTGCGTTACCGGTTAAAATAAACATTGCTCGTTTATTTGCACCTCGATATTTTGCTCTAGCAATTGTTTCTTGCCCAATATAACAGCCTTTAGTAAATGAGATGCCATCTAACGCCTGTAAATTGAGCATTTGAGGAATAAACTGGCCGGTTGTTTGAGCCTCAACAAAGCCAACACCTGCAGCAATATTCATTGCATTCCATAAACTATCATCGAAAATCTCAGCCTTATTTTGTAAGTCAGATAATAACGCATCAGCAACGTCATTCTTCATGATTGCCATATAGCGAAGAGATGGCGAAGGTTGTTTTATTAAGACAGTTCCACTCTCAAGTAAACGGCTGGTTTCATGTGTTGCTGCCGTATCCACCTCTGCTGCAATATATTCAGCTGATTTTCGGCCGGCTAAACCAAATATTTGGTATTCAGTTTCTTTTTTTATTTCTACTTTAGAGAAAGCAGCGTATTTTTTTAGTTCAGGTAATTGAGTCTCAGAGACAGAGCTCGGTTGAGTTAATAACACTCTATCTTCTAGCATAATGACTCGTGTAATACTCCACACTTTGCCTTGTGGATTACAGTGTGCTGCTAATGTTTGTTGTCCTGGTGTTAATGCTGCTAAGTCACAGGTTAGTTGCCCCTGTAAGAAAGAAATCCTATCTTCACCGGTAATACTGATTAAATCCCAACTATTCAGTGAACAAAGCACTAAGTCTGGTAATTGGCTAATATCTTCAAGTTGACTAAGTGTGCGCATGTTTTGCCTCATTTATGAACGAATATGTTTTTTATAATGTTATAGCTCACAGGCTATTTTGTCAGTAGTTGCTGTGAATAAAATGTTGTTGTTATGATGTTGTGCACTCTATACTGAATGAACAGAACAACCCAACAATTGTTCTTATTTATATCGATTTGTCTGTTGTGATGTGTTTTGAACATTATCCCAAGTATTTATTATTATGGGGCCATTTTAAAATGGTGCCCGGTACATTTTTAAAAGGAAGTAACCGTCATGTCTGAAGAGGTTTCTATTGCTCGTTTATTATGGGCTTGCCGTCGTGGGATGTTAGAGCTTGATGTATTATTTATGCCCTTTGTGAAAGAGGCATATAGTGATTTAAGTGATCGACATAAAATAGCTTTTCAACGTTTGCTTACTTGTGAAGATCCTGAGTTATTTGCGTGGTTTATGGGACATAAAGTCTGCCCTGATCCACAATTGGCTGAAATTGTTGATGTCATCCTTAAGCGCGTTAAAGTATAAGATTGTCAATAAACCATCGTTTATCGCCAAGTTATTGGCGATAATTGTTTTATTGGCTTGTGCTATTTTATTATTGTTATTGTGGGGAGTAAGCTGGATTAGCGGCATTATTCTCGTTCTGTACTTACTAACATCTTCCTATCTGGTTTTTTCACTTAAAACATTACCCTTTATTTGTCGCTTCTCAGAACGTGCTGATATTGAAGTTCAACAACCGATCTCAGTAAATGGGCGTATTAGCTCGCGCTCTTTTTATAATGCTTGGGTTATTTTTTTATGTGTGGAACAGTCTAATCCATTGGCCCTGGTGATGGAGAGGAAAGACAACAAACCCAATAAATGGTTTGTTGTCTTTAAAGATAGTATTGAAACCAAAGAGTTTTACTTATTGGCGCGTTTAATAAAACAAACTAAGTCAGCTTAATCTTTGTTAGGGTTTAAAATGGTTGGTTTTGGATTATCACTTTGCTCTGGATAGTCTAGGTTGTAATGTAGCCCACGACTTTCTTTTCTTTTAATAGCACTTTTAATAATGAGCTCAGCCACTTGCACAAGGTTTCTTAATTCGAGTAAGTTATTACCTACTTTAAAGTTACTATAGTACTCAGTGATTTCGTGTTGTAATAATTCAACTCTGCTTAATGCGCGTTGTAATCGTTTATTAGTACGCACAATACCAACATAATCCCACATAAATAAACGTAACTCATGCCAGTTATGCTGAATAACTACTTGTTCATCAGAATCACCTACTTGGCTTTCATCCCAATCTGGAATCGTAGGGAATTTTCTATTTTGATAGAAGGAGATACGGTTAATAATATCTTTTGCGGAAGCGTGGGCATAAACAATGCATTCTAGAAGAGAATTTGATGCTAAACGATTGGCGCCATGTAGTCCTGTATAGGTGACTTCTCCGATTGCATATAAACCATCGATATCTGTTTGGCCGTGGCTATCAATCATTACTCCACCACATGTGTAATGTGCAGCTGGGACAATAGGGATAGGTTGGTGGGCCATATCAATGCCTAATAATAAACATCGACGATAAATGGTTGGGAAGTGCTTAATAATAAATTCTTTAGGTTTATGGCTGATGTCTAAATACATACAATCGACACCTAAACGTTTCATTTCATAATCGATTGCTCGAGCAACAATATCACGTGGAGCTAACTCACCTCGTTCGTCAAAGTCAGGCATAAAGCGAGAGCCATCGGGACGTAACAATAAAGCACCTTCCCCTCGAAGCGCTTCGGTTAGTAGGAAGTTTTTTGCGTCAGCATGGTATAAACAGGTTGGGTGAAATTGATTGAACTCCATATTGGCGACTCGACAGCCACTACGCCAAGCTAATGCTACACCATCGCCACTTGAGACATCTGGGTTACTTGTATATTGATATACTTTACTCGCGCCACCTGTTGCTAAAGTGACAAAGTGTGCCTTGATCACTTCAACATGCTCAGCTGTTCTATTCCAAACATAAGCACCTAAAATTCTATTGGAAGGTAGATTAAGCTTTTGTGTGGTGATTAAATCAATGGCATTGTAGCCTTCCATCAAAGTAATATTGGGATGTTTTTTTACCGCACTTAGTAAGGATTCTTCTATTTCACGACCTGTCGCGTCAGCTGCGTGCAGAATACGGCGATGAGAGTGGCCACCTTCACGCGTTAAATGATATTGAGTTTCCTCTTGAGCATTCATTTCGGTATCGAAGTTAACGCCCGTGTCAATTAACCATTGCATACTTTCTTTGGCATGATTAACAGTAAACCGAACCGCATCTTCGTCACATAAACCAGCACCTGCAATAAGTGTGTCTTGTAAATGTGACTCAGTACTATCATCATCAGAAAAGACAGCTGCAACGCCACCTTGAGCATAATAGGTTGACCCTTCGGAAAGGATGCCTTTACTAAGTACACGTACTTTACTATGGGCGGCTATCTTTAACGCAAGTGATAAGCCAGCTGCACCTGCACCAATAATTAATACGTCACAAGTATGATGTTCAGTTGTTGTTTTGTTTTCTGCCATGGCATTATATGCTCTTTTTTTGGGGAAAATACGTAATTAACATTCGAGTATAAAAGAGTTTATCCAAAATTATCTTAGTTTTGAATTTATTTGGAACTTTCTTTTTTAATTAAAGTCATATTAGTGAGAATCGATGACTCACTATAATTATAGGTAGAAAAGCTCAATGAATGAGCGTGAATTAGATTTACAGTTAATAAAGCGAATACAAAATGGTGAGCAACAAGCATTTTCATTATTAGTACGTAAGTACCAAACGCGAGTCGCTAATATATTAACACGTTATGTGCGACGTCCTGGTGATATACCAGATGTATCACAAGAGGTGTTTATCAAGGTATATAAGTCATTGCCCAATTTTCGTGGTGATAGTGCTTTTTATACTTGGTTATTTCGTATTACGGTAAATACAGCTAAAAACTATTTAACTAGTCAAAGTAGGCGTCCACCTGCATCTGATATCGATGCATCTGAAGCAGATAGTTATGATGGTAGTGACGCTTTAAAAACTGAAGATAACCCTGAGGCTATTTTACATTCTCAGGAAGTAAAAAAAGTTATTTTAAAAGTAATTAGTGATTTACCTGACGAATTAAAGTCGGCTATTACTTTACGTGAACTTGAAGGAATGAGTTATGACGAAATTGCACAGATTGAAAATTGCCCGATAGGCACTGTTAGATCTCGCATTTTCAGAGCTCGTGAAGCAATTGATAAACAGTTAAAACCTTTATTAGAAAATTAATTGGAATTGATAATGAAAGAATACTCACAAAATTTATCCTCGTTTATCGATAATGAAAACGACGATAAAGATATTATTAATAAGGTCCTTGAGGATGCTGAGTTACAGCAACAGTTCTCAAGATATCAGCTAATTGGTGATGTTCTCCGTGATGAAAGCAACGGCTTGGATTTACGAGTAGATATTACTGATAGCGTGATGGCTGCGATTGAAAATGAAAAGCAAGATGACAATGTGGTTACATTGCCTCAAAAGAAGGATAAGAAGGTTGTTCCTTTCATGAAGCGTTTTGGTCAATATGCTATAGCCGCGTCTGTTGCTGGTGTTGTTGTCGTTAGTAGTTTAATGATTAATCAAGAAACAAGTTCAGATCCAAGTGTTGTTCCTGTGTTAAACACAGTCCCATTTGGTGGAACCGCGGCACCTGTTAGTCTGCAAGCTACACCAAAACAAACACAACATGATATAAAAGAACGTAATGAACGTTTAGATGCACTATTGAAAGACCATCAATTACAGTTGCAAACACAACCTTAAGGTTAATAATGAAGTGTCGATTATTTTTAGTTGCGTTATGCTCACTAATGTCGCTATTAGTTGCACCGAAACTAATAGCGAGTACTGAAATAGTATCAACCGAAGAAGTAGATAGCCAAACACAAGAGACTGCCATCTCTTATTTAAATAAGATGAAACAAGCTTATACGCAACTAAACTATGAGCTCGTTTATCTTAATACCGCACAGAATCAAATTGAACCTAAACGACTTATCCATGGCGTTGTTGATGGTAAGCGAATTGCGTACTTTAGTTTCCTAAATGGTGCGATGAGAGAAACATTGCAGTTTGACGGAAAAATAAGTTTCTACCAACAAGGTAATCAAGCCTATAGTTTTGCAACACAACGAGATCAAAGTATCTTTGCTAATATTGCTAACTTTGATTTTGTAAAAGGCAATAAAAGTTACGAATATATCGTGATCGGTAAAGGTAGGATTGCTGGAAAGAAAGCAATTGCCATTAGAATGGTCAGTAAAGATAACTATCGATACAGTTATATTGTATGGTTGGATTTAAACAGTTACTTACCTCTGCGTTTGGATGTGATCAATAAAAGTAATCTAATTCTTGAACAGACGATGGTCGTCTCCTTAATAACCAGCGATCAAATCAACCCTTGGTTAAAGCAACTCAGCACACAAACTAAACCTGAAGTACTACATTTAGTAACAGCGACAGCTAAAGTTGCTCAATGGGATGTAGACTGGTTACCTAAAGGCTTTGAAATTGTTAAAGGTGATCAACATAAATTAATGATGCATGATACCGATCCTGTTTCTTATATTATGCTAGATGATGGGATTTCCCTTGTTTCTATCTATATATCAAATGTAAAAACCAGATTAGCTGAGCAACAAAGAGTGATTAAGCGTGGCGGTACACTTATTTATACAAAGCAACAGGACAATGTAGAAGTGAATATCATTGGTCAAATACCATTAGAGACAGCTGAGAGAATTGCAGCTTCAATTAAGCCTGTCAGATAATGTTAAAAGAAACTGGTCGAATTATTGACATCCAAAATGTGGATGGTGAAAAAACAGCTATTATTGAATGTGTTTCTAAATCTGCATGTAAATCATGCAGTAGTAACGATACTTGTGGCGTTGGTATGGTAGCGAAAGGCCTTAGTGATAAGTCGCATCATATTTCAATGCCCTATAAAGAAGGGATGGAGATTAACAAAGAAATCGAATTATTGGTTAATAATAAAGATATTGTCCAAAGTTCTTTGATTGTTTATATCATTCCGCTTATCTTATTTGTCTTAACTTGCGTTATAAGTAACCTGATAACAGATAATGAGCCTCTTATTATCCTATTTTCTTTATCTTCTTTAATCATTGGCTGCCTGATTGCCAAATTAGTTTCCTCTATTCTTTACCCAAGTAACAGCTTAAACAAAGTTGTGAGTACAAAATAACAGCGTAAAATAACGTTATTTTGAACACTTTGTTTGTTAATTGAGCAGTCGTTAAAATAATTAAAAAAAACACAATAAAACGCTTGCTTACCTTCTCAAGATCCCTATAATGCGCATCCACAGACACGGGACGGAACGCAAGTTACCCAGCGAGTTTGAGAATGATTTACAACGTATTAACGCTTCGAAGTTCGCTTCGAAATTAAGTTAAAATAAAACGTTGACATTGTTCGAAAGGCGCGTAATATACGCCGCCTAGCCGAAAGGCACGCTCTTTAACAATTTAATCAAACAATCTGTGTGAGCACTTATTGTTGATGTGATTTCAAAAAAATCAAAGTCCTACTTGTTAGGCAACATCAATAGAAGTGACACACGAATTAATTCATTAATTCAGAATAACAGCTTGTTAACTATTTATAGTTGGCGAGAAGTTTTAGTCAGTAATATTGAGTCGTATCGAAAGATACAAATTAAACTTTAAATTGAAGAGTTTGATCATGGCTCAGATTGAACGCTGGCGGCAGGCTTAACACATGCAAGTCGAACGGTAACAGAAAGGAGCTTGCTTCTTTGCTGACGAGTGGCGGACGGGTGAGTAATGCTTGGGAATATGCCTTATGGTGGGGGACAACAGTTGGAAACGACTGCTAATACCGCATAATATCTCCGGATCAAAGTGGGGGACCTTCGGGCCTCACGCCATAAGAGTAGCCCAAG
>NZ_JBAKAZ010000025.1:0-45623 GCF_038155185.1 Psychromonas aquatilis | reverse complement strand
AGGAACATTGTTTTGTCTTTGGGGCGGTGGCTTCAGCCTCCCTTGTAGATGCAGTTAATAAAACAAAGCACTTCGCTCTTTACCTTGTTGCATTTTACTTAGATGAAGTTTGTTTTGGTTTTTGATTTGATGCAAGCAGGGAGACTAAAGTCACCGCCCCGAAGCAAACGTCAGTACTACTAGTAAGGTGCAGTCAATAAAACAAAGCACTTCGTTCTTTACCTTGTTGCATTTTACTTAGATGACGTTTGTTTTGGTTTTTGGGATTGACGCAGGCAGGGAGACTAAAGTCACCGCCCCGAAGCGAACGTCAATACTACCAGTAAAGGGTCCGAAATATTTGGAGAGTGTTCTATAAACCTAGAATACTTAAAATCACTTCTGCCAGAAATGCTACTCTAGGGTGGTGGGCGAATTAAGCGTCAGCTCAGTATCATGAGCCGAGAAGCTCTGCGACTCCTTTTCAGGAACATTGTTTTGTCTTTGGGATTGACGCAGGCAGGAAGACTAAAGTCACCGCCCCGAAGCGAATGTCAATGCTACTCTAGGGTGGTGGGTGAATTAAGCGCCAGCTTAGTATCATGAGCCGAGAAGCTCTGCGACTCACTTTTAGAGACTGAGTAATTTGGGTTCGTGAATGCCATCTTGAAAATGTGTTAAAGCCAGTAAACGCATTTTCATTTGTAATGAAGTTTGCTTACGGGCAAGCAGTTTAAAATCTGTCTTTTTTATATGCTCCACTTTAAGTCGCTTTAATCGTAATAGATAAATCAATTGGATCATATTTTTACTTAGATTGGTATCAAATAAAGCCAATTAATATTTTGTAACGGATACAAAAAAGGGGCCTAAGGCCCCTTCTAAACATCATATTAATGGATTAACTTACCATTAACCAATATGTGTTAATCCACCCATGTAAGGCTGTAGAACCTCAGGAATTTCAATGCGGCCATCTGCACATTGATAGTTTTCTAAAATCGCCACCAAAGTACGACCAACAGCTAAGCCAGAACCATTTAATGTGTGTAATAGTTCAGGTTTTTTAGCACCATTACGACGGAAACGAGCTTGTAAACGACGCGCTTGGAAATCACCAACATTTGAACAAGATGAGATTTCACGGTACGTATTCTGTGCTGGTAACCATACTTCTAAGTCATATGTTTTAGTTGCGCTAAAGCCCATGTCACCAGTACATAAAACTACTTTACGGTAAGGTAGTTCTAAGTTTTTAAGTACTTGCTCTGCATGACCTGTTAATTCTTCTAATGCTTCGAAGCTTTTCTCAGGATCTACAAGCTGTACCATTTCTACTTTATCAAATTGATGTTGACGAATTAGACCACGTGTATCACGACCATATGAACCAGCTTCACTGCGGAAACAAGGTGTATGCGCAGTCATTTTGATCGGTAGATCTGTCTCATCATAAATAACATCACGACTCATATTTGTTAATGGTACTTCAGCTGTCGGGATTAAAGACATACCAATGCCTTCTTCCGTTGCTGGGTTTGTGTTGAAAAGATCATCACCAAATTTAGGCAGCTGACCCGTTCCATACAAACTATCTGCATTCACTAAATACGGTACATATAACTCAGTGTAACCATGCTCATTAGTATGCAAGTTCAGCATGTATTGTGCTAAAGAACGGTGCAGTTTTGCAATTTGACCTTGCATTACAATAAAACGAGATCCTGAAATTTTCACTGCAGATTTAAAGTCTAACCCACCTAATGCTTCACCTAATTCAACGTGATCTTTTACCTCGAAGTCGTATTGTTTAGGTGTACCCCAAGTTAATACTTCTACGTTTTCACTTTCATCTTTACCAATAGGCGCAGATTCATGCGGTAGATTAGGCACAGCATCAGCAATTTTTTTGATTTGTTCACTAACAACAGCAAATTCTTCTTTTGCTTTTTCTAACTCTTCACCTAATACATTCATTGCTTCACGTAACGGCTTAATATCTTCGCCACGTTTCGCTGCTAGCCCAATATCTTTAGAACGTGTGTTACGCTCTGATTGAAGATTTTCTGTCGTAATTTGTAGTGATTTCCTTTTTTCTTCTAGTGAAGTTAACAAATTAACATCTAAATCAAAACCACGTTTTTTTAATAATTCCGCTGTATTTTCAATATCATTACGTAAAAACTTTGCGTCTAACATCTTATTCCCTAACCTTTCAAAACTAATAAAGTACCTAGATACGTTGCAATCAAACATACCACTACATTCAATGTTACATTAAGCATTGCTTTAAATATCTCACCTTGCTGCAGTAATAATAAACTGTCCATTGAGAACGATGAAAATGTGGTTAATGCACCTAAAAACCCGACACCAATTAATGGCCACCAAGGTGTTGAAGAGATTGATTCTTGTTGAACCAACTGAAAGATATAACCCATAATTAACGAACCAATTACGTTGACGGTAAGTGTAGCAAAAGGAAAACCTTTTCCAAAGAGATTGACTATCCCAATACCAATTAAATAACGGAAAGTTGCCCCGAACGCACCTCCACAGGCAACAAAGGCAATATTCATAACTAAATTGTTCATATTTTTCTCTATTTCAACATAATAGCTGTTGGTTTGTTGGTAGCTAACTAGAAGCTAATAACGCTTTATATCGCTTTCTTGATCTTTGGATTTCAAATAACGTAGCTTCTCGGCTATTTTAGTTTCTAATCCACGCTCAACAGGATGATAAAATTCGACACCTTGTAATGCTTCAGGTAAATAAACTTCACCTGCCGCATAAGCGCCAATTTCATCGTGAGCATAACGATACTCTTGGCCATAGTTTAAGGATTTCATTAACTCTGTAGGTGCATTACGTAAATGAGGTGGCACTTCTAAATCAGGGTAAGCTTCTACAGCTTGTTTAGCTTTTGCGAAGGCAGTATAGACTGCATTACTTTTGGCTGCACAGGCACAATAGACAGCAGCTTGTGCAATCGCTCTTTCACCTTCTTTAGGGCCAATTCGCGTAAAGCAGTCCCAGGCAGACATCGCCACTTGCATTGCACGAGGGTCTGCATTGCCAATATCTTCAGAAGCAATCGCTAACAAACGACGAGCCACATACAGTGGATCGCAACCACCTGCTAGCATTCGTGCAAACCAATATAAGGCCGCATCAGGATCAGATCCTCTCACTGATTTATGGAAAGCAGAAATTAAATCATAGAAAAGATCACCTTGTTTATCAAAGCTAACGCCTTCTCTACCTGCTATTTCCATTAATAATGAAGTATCAATGCGTAATGTGCCCTGCTGTGGCTCTGCCATATCGGTCAGCAGCTCTAAATAATTCAGTGCTTTTCTTGCATCACCTTGTACTAATTGAGCCAGTTTATCCAATACACCTTGATCAAATTCGACCTTAAAATCAGCAAAGCCCTTGCTTGACTGACATGCTTGATCAATGACCTGTATAATTTCATCTTCTGTTAATTTTTTTAATAAATAAACACGTGCTCGCGATAACAATGCGTTATTTAATTCAAATGAAGGGTTTTCTGTTGTCGCACCAATGAATAAAAAGGTGCCATCTTCAATATAAGGTAAAAAAGCATCTTGCTGGCTTTTGTTAAAGCGATGTACTTCGTCTACAAATAATAAAGTACGTCGGCCACCGGCTTGATTTTGTTTAGCAATATCAATGGCAGAACGAATCTCTTTAATACCAGAGGTCACTGCGGATAAACGTTCGACATGCGCATCACAATATTCTGCGATTAACTCGGCTAATGTGGTTTTGCCTGTTCCAGGAGGTCCCCATAGAATCATTGAATGAGCAAAACCAGCTTCTAGGGCTTTTCGTAACGGCTTATCTTTAGAGATTAAGTGTGATTGGCCAATATATTGGTCAAAATTACGCGGCCGCATACGCGCGGCCAACGGTTGGAATTGATTATCGACTGAGAATAGATCTTGCATTAGCGTTGATCGTCTATCTCAACACCTGACGGAATTTTAAAATTATAAAAATCGTCATTTAATGGTTTTGCGTTAATGTTATTGGTTAACGTAAACACACTTTTTTGACCTAACTCTTCAATCACTGAAAAGCCGGCGATCTTATCGTCTTTATCAAAACGGAAAACAAATTTATTTCGACTATTACTGTCATTGCTACTGATAACAAACTCTTCACCTGTTTTTTTCACCGTAAAATTAGCCCAGTCAGCAGCATCTGCTCCTGATAATAGTGCGAACGGTGTACCTGCAATCGCATCAGCGAAGTTCATAATCGTCACTTGTTCAATGAAAGGACTATACAGCCAAACATCAATGCCATTAGAAACAATTAATTCTTGCTCAGGAGAAGTTACTTCCCAGTAAAAGTTACCAGGTCGAGAAATAACCAGTTTACCTAAGCTTTCTTGAATAAGGTTACCTTCAGGACTAATAACCTGCTGCGAAAAATCTGCATCTAATGCATTAAACTTCGCCAGTTTTTGTTGTAATAACTCACTGTCTGTTTGTGCTGAAACAAAAGTTACCATTGTAAAAAATAGGCATATAACAGCGATAATATTCTTTTTCATTTTTAATCCTTAATAGGCGGTGGTGCTAGTACATCTCGGTTACTGTTTGCACCAGAAGGTGCACTAATCACACCTTGAGCTTGTAATTGATCAACTAAACGCGCTGAGCGATTATAACCAATACGGAATTTACGTTGAATACTTGAAATAGAGACTTTTCTTGTTTCAGTAATAAACGCGACCACTTCATCAAATAAAGCGTCAATTTCTTCTTCTCCTTCGCTTTGTTCACCTGGTAACAGCATGTCTAAATCTGCATCACCAGCAAGGATCTCTTGCACATAATTAGGCTGACCGCGTTTTTTCCAGTCTGCAACAACTTTATGTACTTCATGGTCATCAACAAAAGCACCGTGTACACGCGTTGGCATACCTGAACCAGGTGGCATATACAACATATCACCATGGCCTAATAATGTTTCTGCGCCTTGTTGACCTAGAATAGTACGTGAGTCAATTTTACTCGATACTTGGAAAGCAATACGTGTTGGAATATTCGCTTTAATCAAACCGGTAATAACATCAACAGATGGACGCTGTGTCGCTAAAATGAGGTGAATACCAGCAGCACGTGCTTTTTGAGCAATACGCGTGATTAACTCTTCACATTTTTTACCTACGATCATCATCATATCGGCAAACTCATCGACTACCACTACAATTACAGGTAGTTTTTCTAGCTCTGGTGCGCTCTCTGCCATGCTATCGCCTGGTTTCCATAGTGGATCTAATAATGGTTCACCTGCTGCTTGCGCTTTTTTAACTGCGGCATTATAGCCTGCTAAGTTTCTGACACCAATTTCAGCTAATAGTTTGTAACGACGTTCCATTTCACCAACACACCAGCGTAGTGCGTTTGCAGCATCTTTCATATCTGTAACCACTTCTGTTAAGAGATGTGGGATGCCTTCATAAACATTTAACTCTAGCATTTTAGGATCGATCAAGATCATGCGTAAATCTTCAGGAGATGATTTGTATAATAGACTCACTAACATACAGTTCACACCAACAGATTTACCTGAGCCCGTCGTACCAGCCACTAATAAGTGCGGCATTTTCGCTAAATCAACAACCACAGGTAAGCCAGAAATATCTGCACCTAAGACCATGGTTAAAGAAGATTTACTTTCTTCAAACTTTTTACAATCTAATACTTCAGAAATATAAACAATCTCTCGATGACGATTTGGCAGCTCTAGTGCAATCACAGATTTACCTGGTATTTGATCGACTACACGAACACTCATTGCAGATAATGCGCGCGCTAAATCTTTCTCTAAACTACTTACAGTGCTCACTTTCATACCTGGTGCTAATGCTAATTCAAACCGTGTGATCACCGGTCCCGGTAGCACATTCACTACTTCTGCTTTAATTTTAAACTCAAGTAATTTAGTCTCAACTAATCGTGCTGCACTATTAAGTTCATCCTGTGACACTGGATTGGTCTTTTTATCAGGTCTGTCCAATAGCTCAATGCTAGGCAATGGCGCGATTGTTGTATCTGCAACAAAACGTTCTACCGGTCTTGCGTGTTCTGGTAAATGAGAAAAGTCTGTTTTAGGTTTTACTTTCGCAACTTCAGGTTCCTCTTCTTGATCAATCACGATCTCTTCAGTCTTATCGTCATCTCCCCAATCGATACGGTCTAAATGAAGTGCAGGTGTCTGCTCATCTTCTGCCTCATCGATTTCAAAGCGAGGTTCATGATCAGGTTCATTATCATCAGAAAAGTCGATTGCTTCTTCTACTTCCTCTACCTCTTCAACCGCTTGCTTACTTTTCTTTTGTGCTTTCTTGGTTTGCTTTTCCAGTCTTTTTTCTAGCTTATCTTGTAACTTTTGCTGTTTTTCTTGGTAACGTGATTCGCTATTTTCAGAACGGTTTTCAAGCATCTCTTTTATTAAAGTCGGTAGATTTCTTATCCAGGCTAAGCCTTTTAAAGTGTGCTCCCCTAGCCCGTCAATTAAACGGATCCATGAAAAACCAAATAACAAGGTTGTACCACAGACTAAAAAAGTTAATAGGATTAGGTTGACCGCCAGTAAGCTAAAAAAGCCTAACATACTTTGTGATAACACTTCGCCTACTAAGCCACCGGAAGTATATTCCATGTAATCATTGATATTTAATGCGGCTAATGCGCTTAAACTAAAGAAGGTAAAAATAAAGCCCACAATACGTAAACTTAGGTTTAAAAAATCTACTTCAAGTTTCAGTTTTGGCTTCCACAAAAGCATCCAGGCCAATGACACAATCATCACTGGAATAAGGTAAGCTAAAAAACCAAAGGTAAAAAATAATATATCGGCTATCCAGGCCCCCACTTTTCCGCCCGAGTTCTCTATTTCAGCAACCCAGTGTAATTGTGACCAACTTGGATCATTAGGAGAAAAGGTAAATAATGACAAAGTAATGAAGATAGCGATAAACGCACTGATAATGATCCCTACTTCGAATAACTTTTGCACCGCGGAAAGGTGGTTTAATAATTTGCTATTTGACAAGAAAATAACCCTAACAATAAAAAATGCTCAATGGCATATAAATAAAAAAATACAATAACTTAATCTAAAAAATCATCAGGTAGTTGATCGCGTAGGCGTAGCCAAATTTTACCACTGGTAAACGCTGAATCCCTTACTATCTGCATAATTTGTTGTCCATCGCCGAGCTCAAATACCCTTTTTATATCGGCATAGAATGACAATGCAATTAATTTTGCTTCGTTGTTTGAAAAATAAAAAGTACCTACTTTACGATATAAATCCTGTAGGCCATTTAAAATTAATACATAAATCATATTATTTGATGACACAGCAACATGATGGTAGAAACGATAATCAAATTCAGTGAATACTTCACTGCTCGCATCAACTGTTGGAATATCTTCTAAGAATTCAATGATACTTTTACTATTATGCTTTGCGGCCATGCGAAGAATAATAGTACTAATGTTTGTTCTAACTGACATTAGTTGGTCAATAAAATCGCCACGATGTTCCTTATCTAAACGAGTTATTGTACTTAAAATGTTTAATCCTGACGTTTCCCAGAAATCATTTACTTTTGTTGCTTTACCATGACGAATAGTGATCCACCCTTCCTTCGAAAGACGCTGTAAAACTTCCCTCAAAGTAGTTCGTGTTACACCTATTTTATCGGCTAAAAGCCTTTCCGCTGGTAATTCAGAATGGATTGGTATTGTGCCATTCCAAATTGACTCTATCAGGTATTGTTCTGCTACATCAGCAGGTCCTTTAACTTTCATTATCATGTTTTTCATCATCCGATATCAGTTACTTACATCTTAACATAATCATTCACGCTAAAGGTGACTGTTTAGAAAAACAGTACCAAAAAATAAAGTGAAAATAAAATTTCTTATATTGTTCGCTTAAGATTTAATAAATCTCTGTTTATATTGCAGTTTTAATGGGTACAATAGCCGCAAGTTAATCTAAATACTTTATTAGGAGCTCCCATTGACTGCAAATGTTTTTTGTTCTGATTTTAAAAATCTATCGCGACAGCGTTGGCCTTGGCTATTATTAGCATTAAGCGCTTTCGTATTAGAGCTGAGCGCCCTCTTTTTTCAACACGTTATGCTATTAGAACCTTGTGTAATGTGTATCTACGAGCGTTTAACTTTATTAGCAATACTTGCTGCGGGTTTAATCGGTGCAACTGCTCCAAATAATCTGTTTATCCGCTTAACGGCTTTTGCGGTATGGGCAACAGGTTCAATTTGGGGGCTATTGCTTGCAATGGAGCACACTGACTACCAAATGAATCCTTCACCTTTTGCAACTTGCGACTTTTTCCCAAACTTTCCAGAATGGTTACCATTACATGAAATAGCACCTTGGTTATTTAACCCTACTGGAACTTGCTCTGATATTGTGTGGACATTCTTAGGATATTCAATGCCACAATGGTTAATTGTTAGTTATGCTATTTATACCGCTCTATTTGTTGTTGTTTTCATTGCAGCAATCTTGCCTTCAAAAGCAAAATAAGGCTGTTAACCGCAAAATACGAGCTGAATAATAGCTATTCAGCTCGCTCTTTACACTACTTCAATAATGAGTGATCTGCTGGTAACTTTTTAATAATCCATGTCACCAGTTTATGACGAATATTAGCCGTATTCTCATCTGCCTCAGCTAATGGGTTAATTAGCTTATCTTGCACTAATAAACGATAAATACATTCCTGTTTATCTTTTGCTGATGTAGTGCTATCAATACCAACATAACCTCGTTGCACTGCATAAGCTGCACCTAATTTAATGGCATGTTGTAATAGCTGAGATTCGTTCTTAATTTTCTTCATTTTTAGTCCCTTTACTTTTTAGCATTTTATAGCTGCATGACACTTATTCCTATCCAGTACCACACATCACATTCATCAATATCGGTTATTGTTAAGTCTGACTTAAGCTATTAGCTCACATTAACTTTTACCTAATAATTTTAAAACTGCTTGCTCATCTAAAATTTCAATCCCTAATTCAGTGGCTTTTGCTAATTTAGAGCCCGCGGCTTCACCTGCGACTAATGTATTAGTTTTTTTAGATACACTACCCGCTACCTTTGCCCCTAGTGCTTGCAAAGCAGCCTTAATATCATTACGAGAAATCGCATTAAAACTGCCGGTAATAACAAACGTCTTATCTAACAATAACAATTCACTTTCATCCACTTCTTGAATTTCAGGCCAGTGTATACCTGCACCAATAAGTTGATCAATCACTTCTAAATTATGCTCTTGACGCAGGAAGTAGTAGAGATGCTTTGCCACTATCTCACCCACATCACTAACACTTTTTAACGATTCAATACTTGCTTTTTTCAAAGCAGGTAGGGTTTTGTAGTGATTAGCTAAATTAGCTGCCGTTGCTTCCCCTACTTCACGTATACCAAGTGAATATAAAAAACGCGCTAAGGTGGTTTTTTTGCTAAGTTGTAAGTTATTAACTAATTTTTTAGCTGATGTTTCACCCATTCTTGGCAAGCTTGATAATTGCGCAACAGTTAATGAGAATAACTGCGAAGGATCTTTGATCATTTTATGATCCACCAGTAAGTCAACAAGCTTATCGCCTAAACCATCTACATCGAGTGCTTTACGTGACGCAAAGTGCTTAATCGCTTGCTTACGTTGCGCTTCACAAAATAACCCACCAGTACATCGCGTCACCGCTTCGCCTTCAATACGCTCCACATCACTATCACAGACAGGACACGTTTCAGGAAATACAATTTCTCGAGTTTGTTGCGATTCTCTTTGCTCAATAACCACTCTAGCGACTTGCGGGATAACATCACCCGCTCGACGCACCACTACAACATCACCGATTAAAATACCTAGTCTTTCTATCTCGTCTTTATTATGCAAGGTCGCATTAGACACGGTCACGCCACCAACAAAGACCGGTTTTAGTTTTGCAACAGGGGTTATCGCACCAGTTCTGCCCACTTGAAACTCAACATTTTCAACAACGGTTACGGCTTCTTCAGCTGGAAACTTATAAGCTGTAGCCCAGCGTGGAGCACGTGCAACAAAGCCCATTTCTTGCTGTAATTTAATATCATCAACCTTATAAACTACTCCATCAATTTCATAGGCTAGCGAAGGTCTCTTTTCAGAAATATTCTGATAAAAATCATGGCATGCATCTTCACCAACAACTCGTTTAACTTCACTTGAAACAGGTAGCCCCCACGATTTTAATTGCTCAATTCGTTGATATTGGCTATTTGCTAGCTCACCTTCAAAAACACCAACAGAATAACAATAAAACGCTAAAGGTCTTGATGCTGCAATTTTAGAATCTAGTTGACGTAAACTACCTGCAGCCGCATTTCTAGGGTTTACAAATGGTTTCTCACCTGCGGCGACTAAGCCTTCATTTAATTTATTAAAGCCGGCTTTAAGCATAAATACTTCACCGCGTACTTCTAATAGTGATGGGATATTATCACCACGTAATCGAAGCGGTAAGTTGGCAATTGTTTTAACGTTTTCCGTTACATTCTCACCAGTTAAGCCATCACCTCGCGTTGCAGCTTGGACCAGTAAGCCATTTTCATAAATAATACTTGCAGCTAACCCATCGAGCTTAGGTTCAATACAAAAGGCCGTCTCATCTAAGGTTGATTTATCCATTACACGCTTCATAAAATCATTGAGCGATGTTTCATCAAAAACATTATCTAAACTCAACATCGGTATTTTATGCGTCACCTGTTCAAATTTAGATAAAGGTGTGCCACCTACTTTTTGAGTTGGTGAATTAGCAGAAAGTAATTCAGGGTAATCCGTCTCAAGTTGTTTTAAAGTGTGAAAGAGACGATCGTATTCTGCGTCAGGAACGGTAGGAGCATCTTGAACATAGTATTGATAATTATACTCTTCTAGTAAGGAGCTTATTTCTTGGATTTGTTGTTTTGCACTACTAACTTTATCATTCATTGTTCTTGGCTCTTATTTATTTTACTAACAAAAAAACCTCGAAAACGAGGTTTTTAATAAATCATGTTAACCCAGCTCGGGACAAACTATTACGTTGTGATTTTTCAATATAATATCACTATCATCAATCACAATTGAAGTTAGTTATATTTTTTTAAACGATCCTGGTATTCATGAAATTGCTCAGAGGTAAACATTTCACGTTTTTCATTCAATACATCACAATCAAACTCTTCAGCGACCTGCTCTACTGCTCTTAACATCAACTCAAATGCTTCATTAACACTAATTTTAGGGTTAGGGGCAGTAAAGAAGAAAGAGATACCCGGCGAGTTAAATTGCTCAATCGTATCTAAATCAAATGTACCTGGTGCCATCATATTAGCAATACTAAACAGTACTTCACCGGTACCATCAGAGTTTTCATGGCGATGGAAGATATTCATATCGCCGTAGCGAAAGCCTGAGGTTAAGAAAAACTGTAATAACTCATGCCCACCTAATCGGTTATCCCCTTTAGCAGCGACGTTAAAAATAAATAATTCAACTTGATCCGTCTCTTCTGGCTCAGCAGCGGGCTCTTCAGTTATTTCTGGTTGATTTGATTTTTCTATCGCTTCCGCCATATGAAAATCTTTAACTGGAATTTCAGTGATCACGTCAGCGTCAACAGGCTTTAACGATTCACCTTCTTTAACTTCAGAAACTGATGTTGTATTTTCTACACCATTCTCTACATCGTGCTCTACCGGTTCATACTCATCAAAAGTAAAGTTAAAGTTATCGTAGTCATCTTTTTCACGCGACTCAGAAAAAGCAATATCATTTAAATCAGTTTCTAGCTGAGAATCGTCACTTTCCTGTTCAAGATCATCATCAATGTGCTGTTCATCATATTGTTCTTGTTCAAGTTCTTTTTGTGCTAATTGTTCTTTACGATTAGTTAAAAAACCATGAATTAATACACCGGCAATAGCTAAAATGCCAATGGCGATCAGAATAGATTGGAAGTGCTGCATGATTGTATCTCTTAATCCATTATAAATAAGGTTATGACCTACTAAATTACCTTGTATCAAGCTCTCCGTCTATCATTTGCAATGATTTTTTTATAAAACGGGTACTTAAGTTATTTTTACTATCAATTATGGGGCTCTTTGTATATTTTTAAAGCTAAATAGTAAGTAAAAATTATAACTTAAAAAACTGAAAAAAAAGATATTCGTCGCAATGCCAACGTTGCCAAATAATTGGCTGGCTTATCATAATACCAAGGTAAAATTTAAGTGAAGATTTTTGGGAAACCTAAGTTGGATGGCAGTCATCGAATACAAGCGGCAGTGACACCATAAAACTCGTGGTTTATCCACCTTGATACCTTCTGCTTTAGTTTAAATTTTTCTTGATGAGTTTTAGCCTTTGAGTATCATGCACCTATATATTATTAATAAGGCTCTATCATGAACAGTAACAATGTTGTCAATCAACCGCTTTCGGGAATAAATTATTTAATAAAAGGCGCAAAATTATTACGTCACCCTAAATTACGCACCTTTGTATTGGTGCCATTGATCATTAATATTCTTATTTTTGCTTCTGCATTCTGGTTTTTATTTTCTAGTATTACAGACTGGATTGAGAGCTACATGCAAATGCTCCCTGAGCTACTGAGTTGGTTATCTTATATATTGTGGCCAATTATTGTTTTTTCTATTCTTTTTGTTTTTTCATTCTTATTTTCCACGGTTGCTAACTTAATTGCTGCACCTTTTAATGGCTTATTAGCAGAGAAAACTGAAATCCTACTTACTAAACAGACGGTTAATGATGATGGTTGGCAAGACTTATTCAAAGATTTACCGCGTATTTTAAAACGTGAGTGTCAAAAATGGTTGTATTTCCTACCGCGAATCCTAGGTTGCCTTATTTTATTTTGGGTACCTGTGATAGGCCAAACTATCGCCCCTATTGTCTGGTTTATTTTTGCAGGATGGATGATGGCGATTCAATATGCAGATTACCCTTTTGATAATCACAAAGTATCATTTGCCATGATGCGTAAAACGCTGGGTAAAAAAATGACTAAGAATATCACCTTTGGGATGATTGTTAGCTTCTGTACGACGATTCCAGTGCTTAACTTTATTATTATGCCTATTGCTGTATGTGGTGCGACTGCTGCTTGGGTCGATTTATATAAAGAGCAAGCATTAAGCGAATCAGTCACTGTTTCGCCTCAACGTTAAGCTTCTATTTCATCTTAAGCTCGTTTTAGCAAGCAGCTTAATTAGTCCAGTTGCTTACTAATACCAATCACACTAATTAACTGATCTATTTTACTTGTTAAAATAACTTATTTCTTCGTTGTAATTTTCGCAAATAGAACAACTATTTAACTCAAATTACGCCTTGAACTCAGTCATTTTTTCTGCGCAAAATTTAGATCACTTATTTAATATAATTGGTATAAACACAACCAACCGCTTGATTCTTTTTCATACTTTACAAGCAATAAAAAAAGCCTACCTCATAAAATGAGATAGGCTTTTGTAATTTCAAATTGCAATAGTGTTAAACCACTACCACTCAATCAAATTTATGCAGCGAAGTTTTTCGCAACAAATTCCCAGTTAACTAGTGCCCAGAAACCGTTTAGGTAGTTAGGACGAACGTTACGGTAATCGATGTAGTAAGCATGTTCCCATAGGTCAACTGTTAGAAGTGGAGTAGTACCTTCTTCAGTAAGTGGTGTTCCTGCATTTGAAGTGTTAACGATTTCTAGAGAACCGTCAGCTTTTTTAACTAACCAAGTCCATGAAGAACCGAAGTTGTTAACAGCTTTGTCGTTTAATTGTGCTTGGAATTCAGCAAAAGAACCGAATGCAGCATCAATTGCAGCAGCTAGTTCACCAGTAGGCTCGCCACCAGCATTTGGTGCTAGACAGTTCCAGTAAAAAGTGTGGTTCCAGATTTGAGCTGCATTGTTAAAAACACCACCTTCAGAAGTTTTAACGATCTCTTCTAAAGATTTTTCAGCAAGATCAGTACCTTCAACTAAGCCGTTTAACTTAGCTACGTAAGTAGCGTGGTGTTTACCGTGGTGGAATTCTAACGTTTCAGCTGAGATATGTGGTTCTAATGCGTCTTTTGCGTAAGGTAATGCTGGTAATTCAAAAGCCATTGTTAATTCTCCTAATAAAGGCTGGGGGGTTTATTTATTTTACAAGTATCTATTTATACTTACTTTGAGCATAAAAATCCACTACAAAAATTGAGCTAGATCAATTTATATCTGTGATAGAATGCTTGTAAACACATAGATAGATTGCACAACAACAAGTGTTATAATGTGCAATTATTTAACAATATTGTAACGCCAGAGGAAACGTAATGGAAACATTAGATAAAATTAAAGAACAACTAAGCGAAAATACTATTCTATTATACATGAAGGGTTCGCCTAAATTGCCTAGCTGTGGATTTTCTTCGCAAGCATCTCAAGCATTAATGCAATGTGGACAGCCTTTTGCTTACGTAGATATTCTACAAAACCCAGACATTCGTGCTGAACTGCCTAAATATGCAAACTGGCCTACTTTCCCACAATTATGGGTAGAGGGTGAATTAGTTGGTGGTTGTGACATCATTTTGGAAATGTTCCAACAAGGTGAATTACAACCATTGATTACAGCTGCTGCAGAAAAAGCTAACGCTGCTGCTGAATAATGACCTAACAGTATTTAAAAAAGGCTATTTCGATAGCCTTTTTTTATTCTCGCCAATAACCTCTACTTCCAGCCACCTAGCGCTTTGTAACGATTAACCATGTAATAAAACAGTTCTGCCGTCACTTCCGTATCATATAAGGCTGAATGTGCTTCTTTATTATCATAATCAACGCCTGCTTCTGCACAAGCTTTAGCTAAAACCGTTTGGCCTAAGATTAATCCCGCCATACTGGCCGTATCAAATGAAGCAAATGGATGAAATGGCACACGCTTTAGATTACAACGCTCTGTTGCTTTATTGATAAACCCTTGATCAAAAGTTGCATTATGAGCAACTATAATCGCACGATTACACTCATTTTGTTTTTGATACTTGCGTACTTTTTTAAATATTTCAGTTAATGCTTCACGCTCATCAACCGCGCCTCTTAATGGATTAAAAGGATCAATTCCTGTAAAACTCAATGCTTTCGGGTCAAATTCAGCCCCTTCAAAAGGTTCAACGTGAAAATGAATTTTATCAACGCTGGTTAAGTATCCTTGCTCATCCATTTTCGGAAAAATAGCTGCTATCTCTAAAATCGCATGGACCTGTGAATCTAAACCAGATGTTTCAATATCTATGATGACCGGGTAATAACCTCTGAAACGATCTACTAATTTATTATCCATTACATCTCTCTACTTTGAAAATTCGCGATATTATGCCAGAAAGCGAAAACTGCGCATAATTTTACAGGGGATATTTGTGGAAATTAATATAAAAAGCCAGTGAATCGTATCATTTAGGAAGCATTTAATATGAGTTCGGGCGATAGACCAAACTCATTACTGAAAAAGTCACACACAAACATACCAAATCATCTATGCGCCAACTGACTAAGCACTTAGGTCATCACTTAATAGCATTACTAAATGATGACGTAATGGTATTGATTACTCAAAGCGAATCGTAGTGAGATGTGGATTAGTAACAGTCACCGTTAAAGTAGTGATCTCAGTCAAGACTACCTTAAGATGCTGATCTTTAACTTTGATCAATATACACTCATCTCCTGCAATACCTTCAAGTGGTTGACCAGAAGTAAGGGTTAAGAGAAGCGGATAATGGTACATACACACGAGCTCAATGTAGTCGTACTGCTGACAGCTTATCAAATGATTTCTCCCGTATTATTTTTTAAAAAATTGACACTAATTAACGTATCAGTAAATGACTTGTTATACTTTGCTCAAATCACACCCTTTACAATACTTCTTTGTCCTACTTTATAGGTGACCTTATACTCAGCAGTAGATGCATAAGTTACCTATGTGCTCATTCTATGTCAGTACTCTATACATCGAAAAATTAATCAGACTAATATCATTACGAATTATTGTGTTTTGCTTTGTCACGGTAAAATAGCATTGCTCAAAAAGTGATTTTGCAACGATAGATGCTTCAACATAAAGTGCGGTTAAGCCTCTGTTTTTTGCTTGCGCTATGACATAGGTTACTAATTGCGTTGCAACCCCCAGCCCTTGATATTGAGGATGAACATACAGGCAATCAATATGGCCGTCTTCTTCTAGTTCAATAAAACCAATAACCAGCTGATTATCGAATATCACGAAGGGCTTTTTAATAGCAAGGCGTTCTCGCCATTGTTTATAATTGATAGGTTTTGGTGCCCATGCATTTTTTTGTGGTACGGAATAGATAGAAGAGTCAACTGCATGCACTGCTTGATAAAACAGCTCAGTTATCTGTGTTGCCATAAGGGTACTTAATATGGCCAAAACGAATACCTAAAATAGCCACGACAATCAATAATATGGCACCTGCAACACCTAGTAGCTTGACCACTTCCATATTTTTCATATCTAAGATTAAATAACGCGCTAATGCAACAACGGCAATATAAAGTGGCATCCTTACCGGTAAACGCCCTGATTTTAAGTATAAGCTCACCATGGCAATCACTTCTAAATAAATAAATAACAACAGTAAGTCAGCTAATGTAACTTCTCTATTTTCAAAAACGATCCAAATTTCACTGCCCATCGCAATCACAGTTAAAATTGCAATCGTAAATAATCCCATATGCTCTACAAACGAGAGTGCTTTATAACCTGCTTCTTTTACATCTTTCATGTCACTATTCCTTGTCAAAATAAAAGCTAATTTAACGCTTAAACTGCTTCCCGCACAATATCAAATTTAACTTTATAATCAATAAATTATATTATCTCTTTATAACGATAAAGACATTTCATGCCACTTTAATCCACCATGAGACGAATCGGACTCACCTAACAATACAAAATCGTGTTTTGCATATAGAGGAATAAATTCAGATTGGCAAATTAAGTAAATCTCAGATTTATGAAGCGCTTTCATTCGCTTAATAAACTCTGTTAATAGACGACTAGCCATCCCCTTTCTTTGGTATTTAGGATCAACAACAACTGACATCACAACAACATATTTACCGGCTGGGTCGTGCCCCACTAACGCTTTAAATTCTTCATCGGACAGTACCACATTATCAGTGGTGCCACAGTTAATAAAACCAATAATTTCATCTTGGTTTTCTAATACAATAAACCCCGTTGGGTAAGTTTGTATTCTTAACAGGATCTTTTCCTTGGTTGCTGCTTCTTCACCTGCATAAGCCATGCTTTCAATTTCAAAACAACGGTCTACATCAGACGTAATGGCTTCACGAAAACTTAACTCACTCATAAAAACTAACCTCTACAATAACCATTATATAAACAACCCAATTTAACCTGTAATATGAAAGGCTTCAGTCACCCCTTCAATTAACATTTGTACACCGATCACAGTCAAAATTAATCCCATTAATCGTGTCGTAATACTTAATGCCCCATCACCTATAACAGTCAGGATTTTTGAACTAAAAACAAAACATAAGAAAGTCACCAAGCAAAGAAAAGCAAAAACTGAAACAGTGATAAGTAGCCCAGTTGTGCTACCTGATGCAGAATAGTTCATCGCCGTGGCAATCGTACCAGGCCCTGCTAATAACGGTACAGCTAAAGGTGAAACAGCAATATCGGAATCATCATTGTTTTCTGGTGAGTGTAATTTAGAGCCAGAGCCATTCAACATATGATAACCAATTAGAAACACCAATATGCCACCAGCAATTCTTAGCGCAGGTAAGGTAATACCAAACAGATGAAAAATTAATTTACCGAGCATAGAAAATAGAACAATGATAATAAAGGTGAGGATAATCGATCTCGCTGCTATCTTACGCTTTTCGCCGTCATTTTTATGACCTACCAAACCCACAAAAGCAGCAGTATTCGCAATCGGATTCATGATTGCAAAAAAGCCCATAAAAACGGTTAATATTTGTGTATATAACTCATTCATATCAATCCTTTATAGCATGAAGTTTACAGTAAATATCACTTTACCATTTCTTAATGGATAGCTCGAGTGAAACCGTTTAGGCATCTACAATACAATAAAACTAAATGCCGCTTTGCTTGTTTTTAACAAAAAAGCCCCCATGTCTATTTATTCAATTCAACTATTTTTCTCAGCACAGGCACAGCCCAGAGGTTTCATTTGCTTTCTAACATTCCATTTTCATTACTAGAACTGGCTCCTATGATCGAAGGAGAAAGTACGTCTAGTAGACTACAAAAGACCACTGAATATGCACAACAAGCAGACCAACTTGGTTATCAACGAGTTTGGTTAGCTGAACATCATAATATGCCTGGTATTATTTGTTCTGCGACTTCTCTACTAGTTGGACATATTGCAGGCCAAACCAAGAATATTAGAGTTGGCTCTGGCGGTATCATGTTGCCGAATCATTCCACTTTAGTCGTTGCTGAACAATTTGGTACATTAGAAAGCTTATATCCAGGACGAATAGACCTCGGTTTAGGACGCGCTCCAGGTAGTGACTCCGCAACCAGTCAAGCTTTAAATAGCGATCCCAATAGAGCTCAACATTTTCCAGAAGAAGTCTCAGAACTACAAAAACTATTAGGTCCTTATGACGGAAAATCAAGAATACGTGCCATCCCAGGAGAGAATACCAACATTCCAATCTGGTTATTAGGCTCAAGTTTGTTTAGTGCCCAATTAGCTGCTAAAAAAGGATTACCCTATGTATTTGCAGGGCATTTTGCACCACAATTTTTACAAGAAGCAGTTGCATTATACCGCCGTGAATTTCAACCTTCAGCGGCCTTAGATAAACCCTATTTTATGCTGGCACTGCCGGTTGTGGCTGCTGAAACAGATCAACAAGCTCAATATTTATCAACGACTTCAAAGCAACGTGTTTTAGCATTAATGCGCGGTCAAGGTTTATGGTTACAACCTCCCGTTGATAGTATGGATGGTTTATGGAGTGCACAAGAAAAAGCACAGGTAGATAACTTTTTAAGCCTGAGTGTGATTGGTAGCGCCAATACTATTAAGCATAAATTAGAGGTGATCGCAGCACAATTGAATGTTGACGAATTCATTTTCACAAATGATTTATATGATTCAAATTTAAGAAATAAAGCATTAGAAATACTGATGCAGACAAAAGGGTAAACCTTTAATAACCTTTAATCATTAACAGACCAAGTGCTTAGCTTGGTCTGTTAGGGGTTATTTATCTATGCTTTTGCGCAAATTTAACCATAAATTCAGCCAATGTTGTCACTTGCTTTAGGGTAATACCATTGTAGATACTCGCTCTTAGGTAATCGCCCACCCCAAAAGGTGTTAAGGTACGAAGGCCGATCAGGCCTTGCTCCCAGCTCTCTATTAGAAACTGCTCAGTTAACGCGAGATCGCCACCAGCAATGTTAAAAGGAACATTCATACGGCTTCTCAGGCTTTTATCGTTAATAGGCGTCGCATAAAATCCATTAGCATTATCAATAACGTCATACAGCATTTTGGCTTTCGCTATTGAACGTTGTTCGTTAGCTTCTACTCCCCCTTCTCGCTCAATCCAATCCATCACTAACCCAACAACTTCTATATTAAATGTCGCCGGTGTATTCCATAAATTACCCGCTTCACTATTGGTTGTGTAATTGAATACACCGGGACATAAAGGCGATGCTTTTCCTAAAAGATCTTTACGGACGATGGTTATTGTTAATCCAGGGTGTCCAATGTTTTTTGACGCACAAGCGAATAACACACCGACACCACAACCATGCCAATCAATAGGCTTGGTAGAAAAGTCTGAGCTTGCATCAACGACTAACGGAATATGTTTACGTGATTCAGGCAGTTTAGGTAATCGATGTAATTCAATGCCATTAACAGTTTCATTGGAGCATAAATAAACATACTTACTTTCTTTATCAATTATTTCTTCTGTTAATTCCGGAAAACTTAAGTAATTCCCTGTTTTAGTATCTTGAGCATCAATCGTTTGTACATTGCAATATCTTTTAGCTTCATCACAGCCGCGAGCAGACCAAGTGCCATTAACCACATAGGTTGCCGTGTCAGTGGGTTCGTGACAAAGATTTAATGGTAAAGCGGCGAATTGTCCATGACCACCTCCATGGGTAAATAGCACCTCATAATCATCGGGAATAGCCATTACTTTTCGTGCTGTATTAACCGCATGCTCAAGAATAGCAATAAATTCAGGAGAGCGATGCGAAAGTGCTAATGATGTTAAACCTGGCTTTTGAAAATTAGCAGCAATCTGTTTCTCAACCGCTTCAGGTAATGATGTTGGACCTGGGCTAAAGTTAATCACTTTTTCTGGCGATGCTGTTGAAGATAAAGAGCCTATCAGAGCTGGGTGGATACTATTCATTGTTCTTTTATCCTTTCAAATTCACAATATCTGGTTACTAATAAACCAGAATCAAAACGTTAAAAGTGGAATGCTCACTGCCCTACAATAAGTTGCAATAATCTAATTCCTGCTTGGGGGATTTATGTTTTATTTAATAACTGTCTGTCATCAAAGTACTTCAATTATCAATGTAAATATTATGCGACTTGCTGTGTGGTTCGATTAGCACCAAAGTTAGCTTTTATTAGTACCAACAAATCAATAACCAAAGATTAGAAGTGGAAAATTTAGGCGCTTTACGCTTTGAGCTTATATGCAAAGTAATCGTAAACGTCTCGTTCGCTGTTGTTAGAGACCTACTTTGAATACATTTAACGCTATTTTTTAATCTTATTTTGCTTTTTAATCACCCTTTTCAAGTAACTTGGATAATTATTAAACGTCGACATCTGTGATATAACAAAAAAGAATAATCGATTCATGATGTTCGTTTGAAACTAGCCTGCTAAGAGAGTAGATTAGCGCCCACTTCAACTTACGCGTCATCATATTTATTTAAGGAAAATCATATGTCGTATGCAATTATTGCGAATCTTGCGGTGTTTGCTTGTATTCTTTACTTTTTATTTAAACAGCAAAGAAATGCAAGTACGTTATCGCGCCAAGTTTTATTCGGCTTAATTTTAGGTAGCGCATTTGGCTTACTGATCCACCTATTTTATGGTGAAGGTAGCCCAATTATCAAAGGTACGCTTGCTTGGGTAAATGTGGTCGGTAGTGGCTATGTTGGCCTACTGAAAATGGTTATTATGCCACTAGTTCTAGTCTCGATGGTCGCTGCTGTTGTGCGATTAGAAAACTCAGGAGCACTGGGTAAAATTAGTGGATTAACAATCGGTATCCTACTTTTCACTACTATGATTGCCGCACTAATTGGTATTGCTGTCACTCAAATCTTTGGCCTTTCTGCTGCAGGATTATCGGAAGGTGTACGAGAAACGGCACGTATTAGTGTCCTTGAAACACGCTTGGGTAGTGTTGCAGACCTTACTCTGCCACAAATGATCGTTAGCTTTATCCCAACCAATCCATTTGCTGATTTAACCGGTTCTCGTTCAACGTCTATTATTGCCGTGGTTATCTTTGGTATTTTAGTCGGTATTGCAGCTCGACGTGTGATGATTGAAAAAACTGAATTAGAAACACCGATCCGTACTTTCATCGAAGCTGCACAATCGATTGTGATGCGCTTAGTGAAAATGATTATTGCTTTAACACCTTACGGTATCGCAGCATTGATGGCTAAGGTTGTTGCTTCTTCAAGTTTAGCTGACATCTTAAGCTTAATTGGTTTTATCGTTGCTTCGTATCTGGCTATTTTCTTAATGTTTATTGTACATGGTCTATTAGTATCACTGGTGGGTGTTAGCCCGAAAGAGTTCTTTAAACGAATTTGGCCTGTACTGACTTTTGCATTTACTTCGCGTAGCTCTGCTGCAACGATTCCATTAAATGTTGAAGCACAAATTACTAAATTAAATGTACCACCTGCTATTGCTAATTTATCAGCTACATTTGGTGCGACAATAGGTCAAAATGGCTGTGCTGGTATATACCCTGCTATGTTAGCAGTGATGGTTGCGCCAACCATGGGCATTAACCCAATGGAAATTAACTTCATTCTTTCATTAGTAGCTATTATCGCAATCAGTTCATTTGGTATTGCTGGTGTAGGTGGCGGTGCTACCTTTGCAGCTTTAATTGTATTGCCTGCAATGGGTTTACCAGTAACGATTGCTGCTCTATTAATTTCTATTGAACCGTTAATTGATATGGCTCGTACTGCGCTTAATGTAAGTGGTGCAATGACCGCAGGAACCATTACCTCACGCCTATTAGGTAATAAAAAAGAAATCAATAAAAACTTTAAACTAGGTGTTAGTCAAAGCACTAAATAACCTATCCTCAAGTAAGTCTCACAATCAGCTTGTGAGACTTACTGATTAACTGCGTTATACACCTTATAACGCTATTTTAATTGTTTTATTTAGCAATAATTCCTTCTGTCATCCCCTATCAAGTTAATTTATAAACATTTTTACCTGATCATTAAGTAACCTTCTTGGTTTATTTATAGTAAAATAAAATCACTTTCTCGTTTACTCCACCACAAAATTTTGAGTGTCTTTATGTTTTTTGAATCATTACAGTTTTCTTTTTCTATTGTTGGGCCAATCTGTTTATTATTATTTTTAGGCTGGTTTTTAAGAAGACAAAACACCATCAATGATCAATTTATCGAAATAGGCTCAAAGCTTGTTTTTAAAGTTACGCTACCTACCCTACTTTTCTTAAGCATCATAAAAATGGATAGAGATGCCGATATAGACTTTCATTTAGTCACTTACGGATTAGCGGCAAACTTCCTTTTCTTTATTGCCAGTATTATCGCGACTAAACTGTGGGTATCTGAAGAAAAGCACCATGGCGTAGTCATACAAGGGGCATTTAGAAGTAATACTGCTATTATTGGTCTCGCTTACATGGCTAATGTATATGGAGAAGAAAGTTTAGGTTTAGCCGCTGTTTATGTGGCTTCGCATACTATTTTATACAATATTTTATCGGTTATTATCTTATCGCCAAAGGAAGCGGGTGTTAACCCTAAAATGATCTTTGGCTTAGTTAAGTCAATTATCAAAAACCCTCTGATTATCAGCATTATGCTAGGTCTTGTATTTTTCCTTTTAGAGATACCAGTACCCAATATCGTCAAAGATACCGGGCAATACTTCTCTAACATGACCCTACCACTTGCCTTATTATGTACAGGCGGCAGCTTAAGTATTAGAGCCTTACAAGATAACAGCTTCAACTGTCGTTTCTCTACCGTTCTTAAAAATGTAATTGGACCGGTTTTAATTACAGGCGGGGCTTATTTATTTGGCTACACAGGGCAAATGCTTGGCTTAGTCTTTTTCATGTCCGCAGCCCCGACTGCTGCGGCAAGTTATGTGATGGCACGCGCGATGGGACACAGTGCTGAGCTTGCTGCTAACATCATTGCTATGACGACCATTGGTTCATTATTGACCTGTAGCTTGGGGGTTTCTTTACTTTATTGGTTACAACTCATGTAATTAGATGGAGCCTATAATGTGTTTTTAAGGCCGAGAATAAGGTTGAGGGAAGCACAGGTAATGGATTTTTGAAAGGTTAATCTGCTTAAGCACGGTAACCTAGATAGGTTTCCACTGTGAGATAGCAAAGACAATAATTATAAATAAGCATTAATCTACTTATTCAATAAGCTTTTATGTAATAAATAAAAAACCCTCAATGTTAGTTATGCTAACGATTGAGGGTTTTATTATTAAGTCTTAAACGTCTAACTTAAGATTTATTCTGTTTTAGCATCTGCCAATATTTTTCGTAAATCGCATTCGCTTCACCTAAATCAGTGTGGTAAGTCCCTTTTTCAATCACACTTGCAGGTGGCACTACCATTGGATCATTGCGCATCTCTTCACTTAATAGTGGAATCGTCGCTCTATTAGGTGTTGAGTTACCCACTCCTTCAACAACTAACTTGCCCATTTCAGGACGAAGAATAAAGTCGATAAAGCGATGTGCATTTTCAACATTCTCTGCCCCTTTAGGGATAACAAAGCTATCTACCCAGAAAGTAACGCCATCACTTGGGTAAACATATTCAACAGTGCCTAGCTCAACTTGTGCCATATAAGCTTCACCATTCCACATCACACCCATTGGTACATTACCTTGAATTAAAGGTAACTTAGGAGAGTCAGATAAAAACAGTTTAACGTTAGGTAATAACTCAACTAATGCTTCATAAGCCTGACGAATTTCATCTTCATTAGTGGTGTTATTTTCAAAGCCTTTTACTTTTAGACCCATTAAGAAAATATCACGTACATCATCAAGTAATAGCAATTGATCTTTAAATTCAGGTTTCCATAAATCTTTCCAAGAAGTCACTGAAGACGGATCCATTTCATCGGTATTTACCGCAATAGCCGTACTTCCCCAAAGATAAGGAATACTGTACTCATTGCCTGGATCGTAAGCTTGGTCTAATAGACTTGGCTCTAAATTATCTAGATTTTTAAGTTTTGATTTATCAATTGGCTGTAATAAATCAGCACGTTTCATTCGCTCGATAAAATACGTTGTTGGTACTGCTAGATCGTAACCTTTACCATTAACTAATTGTAATTTAGCAAACATTGTTTCATTACTATCAAAGGTTGCTACTTCGACTTTAATGCCTGTTTCTTTGGTAAATGCAGTTAATACTGAGTCAGGAATATAGTCAGCCCAGTTATATAAAACTACTTTTTCTTGCGCAATCGCAGACACACTGAATAGCGCTGCCGCTGTAAGAGTTAACCATTTTTTCATTATAAATTTCCTTTTTTACGTAACAGGAGTTGTGATATTACAATTAAGACTACCGACCCAACAAAAAGTAAGGTAGAAATAGCATTTACTTCTGGCGAAACACCAACACGCACCATGGAATATATTTTAAGTGGTAATATTTCATAGCCTGGTCCCGTCACAAAAGAACTGACAATTACATCGTCAATAGACAAGGTAAAACTTAACAACCAGCCGGATGCCACCGCTGGTAAAATCATAGGTAAAATAATTTTTCTAAATACTTGCCACTCATTTGCCCCTAAGTCTCGTGCAGCCTCTGTCACTGACATATCCATGTCTCTCAAACGAGAAAAAACACTAATAATCACAAAAGGCAAACAAAAGGTAATATGTGCGATAAGTAATGAGATATAACCTAGCTCAATCCCTAACGTCACAAACAAAATAAGTAAAGCAATCGCCATGACAATATCCGGCGTTAACATACTAACAAACACCAAACTTGAAACAGCACCTTTACCATAAAAACGATAACGTTGTAGTGCTACAGCAGCCAACGTACCAATAACGGTCGCTGCAGTAGCACTGGTTAAGCCAACCTGCAATGTATGCCAACCGGCTTCCATCAACGTATCATTTAAAAATAATTTATCGTACCATTTAAAGGTGAAACCACCCCATTTACTACCGTATCGAGAGGCATTAAATGAATTCACCACCAAAATTAAAATGGGTGCATAAACATAAAATAATACCAACCCGATAAAGCTTAACTTAAAAATTCGAGTCATTAAGACCCCCTGAGCGGTTAGACATTTTAGTCGCACGGTAATAAAGCCATAACATAAAAGATAATAGTAAAATCATTAATACACTCAATGCCGCCCCAAAAGGCCAATCGCGTGTTTGAATAAATTGATTTTTAATCACATTACCCAGTAATGAATGCTTAGAGCCACCCAATAAATCTGCCACAAAAAACATCCCCATCGCCGGTAATACCACCATTAAACACCCGGCCAGAATACCCGGTAAAGTTAACGGTAATGTAATACGCAATAAACGACTGGTTGCATTAGCGCCTAAGTCTTTTGCTGCCTCTAATAATTTAAAATCCAGTTTTTCCATGGATGAATAAATCGGTAAAATCATAAAAGGCAATAAAATATAACTAAGGCCAAATATCACCGCAAACTGGCTGTATAACATATCCAGTGGCTTATCTATTAAACCAACAAATTGTAATACTTGATTGATCATGCCTTTTTTACCCAATAGAAATTGGATCGCATAAATTCGTACTAATGAATTGGTCCAAAAAGGCACAATTAATAGAAACAAAATAACACCGCGCCAACGTTTCGGTAAGCCCATTAAGCACATTGAAAATGGATAAGCGATCAACAAACAAACTGCAGCCGTAACCACTGACATAAACAGTGAATCCCATAACAATGAAACAAAGCTAGGATCTAAAACACTTTTCCAACCAGCTAAACTAAACTCATACTGAATTAAAAAATCAGCATCTCGAGTCAGAAAGCTCGTTACTAGTACCATTAAGCTTGGTACTAAAACAAACAGTGCTAGCCAGCTTGTTGCTAGGCCAATAGCCCAAAAACGAAACTGATTAAATTGATTGTTCATAAGGCAATACCACTTCCCAGCCAGTGAACCACTCTATTGCTACTTTTTGACCTAAGCGATAATCATAATCTGGATCATCTTCATCAAAAAACTCACTAGCAATCACGGTTGTTCCAGTTGATAAACGAATATACGAATCCATTGTTTTGCCTTTATAGTTACACTCGTGAATATGCCCATCCATGTGTATCTTCTCGTCATCTGACTCAGGTTTAGTGATTCGTATATCTTCAGGTCGCAGTAATATGTGTACTTTATCATCCGCAGCAAAAGGATAATCGGTTTGCACCACCCACTCTGCTCCCTCTGCGATCACTTCTACATGATTATCATCGATACGACGTGTTACTTGACCATCAAACTGGTTAATTTCACCGATAAAACGCGCAACAAACAAATTCACAGGCGTCTCATATATTTCACGCGGTGTACCAATTTGTTGTACTTTTCCTTTATGCATTACCACGATACGATCAGACATTGATAATGCCTCTTCTTGATCATGCGTTACATAAACAAACGTAATATTCAATTGACGCTGTAAACGTTTTAACTCAACTTGCATTTCTTGACGTAATTTATAATCAAGTGCACTTAATGATTCATCCAATAACAACAAGCGTGGACGGTTCACTACCGCACGCGCAATCGCGACACGTTGTTGTTGACCGCCAGATAGTTGATGTGGTTTACGCTTTGCAAAGTCTTCTAAACGCACCATACGTAATGCTTCCATTACGCGTCCATCAATCTCAGCCTTAGGCACTTTATGCATTATCAAACCAAATGCGATATTGTCGTAAACTGTCATATGCGGGAACAAAGCATAACTTTGAAAAACCGTATTAACAGGACGATGTTCAGCTTTGAGAATAGCTATGTTTTGTTGATCCAGTAATACTTGCCCTTGGTCTTCTTGCTCAAAACCAGCAATAATACGTAAGACCGTGGTTTTACCACAACCAGAAGGACCTAATAAAGTCAGGAATTCACCATCATAAATGGTCAGGTCTAAATCGTCTAAAACCGTGTTGTCAGCAAATGTTTTACTCACACCATTCAGTTGCAATAGCGGTTTGCACTCAGTCACATTCAATATTCCAATATTTGAGCCAGTTAAGGCATTTAAAAGTGTTAAACGTTATCGTTTAAGCGTTTTGTACAATAGGCAGGTTTACTGTAAACATAATATTTACGGTAAGTATAATAGGAAGAATTTAATCAGCTTTTTAAATCTTAATAATGATACCTCTCCTACTCTGCTATTTTTCGCGATTGTACATTTAACTCAACGAAATTCAATTAAATAATGAGCGATTTTTTAAAAAAATAAATCTCGTCAGAAGAGACAAAATAACGATGACTATTGACATTTTTATCCTCCTTTCAAAGTACAATAAAAAGCCCGTAGATAAAGGAAGATAATGATCTGTTTTTCAGCATTAAAGCAAAGCTTTACCTTCCTGTTTATTGGCAATCCAAGAAGGTAAAAAAGTTTCTTTAACTTAGTACTGAGAATCTAAAACGATGCGTTCGCCATAAATGCCATTTTTAGGGATCGGCGTATAACTAGAGTTTGAAGCACGCATAATACGTATACCCTCCGCACCAGCTTGTCGTGCTGAAATAATATCGCCATCTGCATCGCCATAATAAATTTTAATATTATTATCTTTAATCGGTTTTGTTTTTAAATATTCATCTCTACTTGCACCGGCAAAGATCACATCATGCATCTTTTCAATATTAAAAACGCCTTTTATATAGTTGGTTGTAAAGTCACAATCAGACCCTGTACGCCCGGTGATAAAATAAATACTATCTCCACGCTTCTGATGCATATTAATTAATTGCGTTGCAATCTGTTTAGGTCGACTAAATGCGTCCCAACCACAGTTAGCTTTATCCCAAAACTTCTGATTTTTCAGATAACCATATTCACCAGGCGAGAACTCCTGTTGACCTCTATAAAAGACGGGTGTACTGAATAACACGGTATCATCGATATCAAAACCGACTGCCATCGGTGGTTTATCAGCGAGTTCCTTTTCAAGTTCTTTTACAGAAACTGTATTTAATTCCGCAGGTACCCCTAAATTGAGTATATCAATAGTAGAGTAACCTTTTGATGTACCTGGTGTTTTAGGGTCTGCATTAACGCTGACTGATGCTAAACAAGACACAATAATTGAAAGTGCAATAATATTCTTTTTCATGTTTAATCCTTTTATTGATGAAATCATCTACATGACTGAAATGCAGAGTAAACAGAATAGCAATTCTTAAGTATTTGAAAATACAAAGAAATGTCAAATTTTCGTCCAGAATAAGAAAACTTTTAAACTTATAAGCTACCTTCCCTACGATTAAGCCCCAACATTTTTTCAAAAATGGTAGAAAATACAGAACTCAATCTAGGTTTTAATATAACTACTTGTATAACACCCTATTCTTAGAGTCTATTTACTGAACAAAACAAACAAATCCAATGATGTTAAAGGCTATAGCGACAATACTGAGAGATAACTAATAAGAAATAGATGACAAATTATGCGCTCTTCAACTCAATTATTTTTTATCGCCCTCTTAATGTTGCAGCGATAGAATATTTTCATAAAAAACAACCTTTAATCCTCTAGAATGAGTCATCAAAGTCATTTTTTAGTCATTTTTAATTTACAATTGCGAAATGACAAACAAACTCGTTAAAAAATCTTTTATACTCCGCTTGATTTTAAAGAACGTGAAGTAGATCAAATAAAAAATACTAATAATGTCTACCTCTTTTGCAAAATGTAGTTCACCTAGGAGAAATAATGAAAGCAATAAAACGTATCGACAGAAAACAAGTGCGACCTACCGATGCTTATATCGAAGACAATATGGAGCCTAAAAAAGTATCATTTAGTAATATTACCGTTGTTCAACAAATGATGGATGTTGATGCGAATATTGCTGGCAATGTTCACGGTGGTTCAATCATGAAATTGGTTGATAACACAGCTTGTATGGTTGGTATGCGTCATACTGGTGGTAATGCAGTAACAGCTTCACTTGATCGTCTTGATTTCCATTCTCCTGTTTATGTCGGTGATATCCTAAGAATAAAAACCAGTGTCAACTATGTTGGTTCAACTTCAATGGAAATTGGTGCTCGTATCGAAGCGGAAGCAGTATTAACCGGTGAAGTACGCCATACCGCTTCTGCTTATTTAACATTTGTATCTTTAGACGAGCATGGCAAACCACGTCAAATTCCTCAGATTATTTGTGAAACAGCTGATGAGCGTAAACGTTTTGCAGCAGCAAAAGAGCGTAAAATTAAACGTGCTGAAGAACGTAAGCGTGAAAGAGAAATGAAACAAGCAGATATCGCATAATAACCCCGCTAATAAATAAAAGGTTAACAAAGCTGTTAACCTTTTAAGCCCTATTCACTAATCGACTTAATAATTAAGTTTTGCAAAGGTGCTGGTAGCGTTATTTTCCCTGCTAACACAAACTCATGTGCAGCTTCAGACATTTTCTTCCATGTTTTCAGGATAATCGCCATCCATTTTTCCTCTGAATATTCAGGGTGCTTTTGTGCAAAAGCCAACATGTAATGTTCAATAAACACTAACCCAGCCACATCCTCTAGCAACTGACTGTCAGCATTACGTTTAATGGACTTTTTACTTACCGCCGTTTTTGCGCGATCAATGGCGTTTTGATCATAACCGACCTCTTCCATTATTTTTGCAACATGATTGGCATGA
Source organism: Psychromonas aquatilis (assembly GCF_038155185.1). Lineage (NCBI taxonomy): Bacteria > Pseudomonadati > Pseudomonadota > Gammaproteobacteria > Alteromonadales > Psychromonadaceae > Psychromonas > Psychromonas aquatilis. Next base: position 15,244 of record NZ_JBAKAZ010000025.1, on the reverse strand, counting down.
AAAGTATAAAGTTCAGTACGCCATTGATGATAGCCTTGCTTACCTAACGGGTAATCACTTCGAGCAGATTGCCAACGTAACATATGCTGACCTCGACAAGCGATTTGTAATACCTGATCTGCATTGGTTTTAAAGCGCGCGAGCATTTCCGACATACGAACGGAGTACAGATGTTCCTTTGCCCATTCGACATTATCCACTGTTTCTTTATTTGGATCCTGGTGATTAGCAAGATCAATCAGCTCAATGGCTTGTTTTAACTTTCCCTGTGTCATTATAAAGCTCCAATTGTGGTTGAATTAAACAAAGCACCCCGTTGTCTTAAGAGGCATCAATAAACAAAAATCGAAATAGGAAATAAATAGTGGAATATTATAATTAATAAATACCAGTAGATAGTATTTTTATAGAAGAGTTTCAAGCTAATAAAGCGCAACAATTTGCGATATTAAACAAAAAAGCCAAATAATCACTTATTTGGCTTTTTATCTTATCAGTTGCTCAATTTACGACGCGAATACCCATGCAGCAAGGGTATAACTAATACCAGTAATGAAGAAGATACCAACGATATTAAGCACAAATCCGGCTCTCATCATCTCTTTTATCCGTAACTGGCCAGAAGCAAATACAATACTATTAGGCGGTGTCGCCACTGGCATCATAAACGCACAACTTGCAGCTAATGCAGCTGGAATAGCAAGCATCGTTGGGCTTTCACCCATTGCAATCGCAATAGGACCAAGCAACGGTAAAAAGCCTGCCGCTGTTGCAGTGTTACTGGTCACTTCAGTTAAGAAGATAATCGCAGCAGTAATAATTAACATCACAACAATTATAGGTAAGGTGCCAGTAGAAGCCAAACTATCACCAATAAAGTCAGCTAACCCAGAACTTTTTATTTGAGCTGCAAGGCTTAAACCACCACCAAATAATAACAAAATTCCCCACGGTAAATTTTTCGTACTCTCCCAGTCCATGACGAACTCTTGTTTTTTTAAGTTAACTGGAATAACAAATAACAATAACGCAGCAAAAATAGCAATACCGGTATCGTTAATTGGTAGCCCAGTCACCTTCACTAAAAGAGGTCGAAAAATCCAACTAACAGCCGCACTTAAAAATATCACAGCAACCCATTTTTCACCTTTACTTAGCTTACCCAGTGATTTCAGTTGTTGCCCTAATAACGTATTTGCATCGCCTTCTTGTGTATTTGGTAACTTATAAGCAAACTTAGTTAACCATACCCAAGTAAATGTAAGCATGATAATTGACAGTGGTAAGCCAACAATCATCCATTCGCCAAAACCAAGTTCAATATCGTAACTTGTTGATAAGTAAGCTGCAAGTAACGCATTTGGTGGCGTTCCAATTAATGTCGCTAAACCACCAATACTCGCGGCATAGGCGATCCCTAATAATAACGCGCTGGCAAACTGTGGGTTTTTATCACGTTTTTCACCACACACAATACCAATAATTGACATGCCGATTGGTAGCATCATTACCGCAGTTGCAGTGTTACTCATCCACATTGATAAAAATGCAGTTACTAACATTAAGCCGCCGACTTGATGTGCAGGTTTATTTCCAACGGTTAACATAGACAGTAATGCAATACGTTTATGTAAATTCCATTTTTCCATTGCAATAGAGAGAAGAAAGCCCCCTAAAAACAAGAAAATCAGTGGATTAGCATAAGCAGCTGTCGCTTCTTTTATAGTAACTATCCCCAATAATGGCGAAAGTATAATCGGTAAAAAAGCAGTCACTGGAATTGGTGCCGCTTCAGAAACCCACCATACTGCCATAAAAGTCGCTAAACCAACCGTATGCCAAGCAGCCACACTTAAACCTTCTAACGGAGGTGGAAATACTAAGGTAATTAATAAAATAAGCGGTCCGATAATCAGCCCTAAATAACGCGAGTTAAGTGGAATAACTGATTCTTTTTCTAGCATTGACATCTCAATGTCCTTCTGATGAATGATGTAACAACGACGGTCTTGTAGACCTTTAATAGAATAATATTAAATAGCTAATATTAAAACTGTGAAGCAAACGAGAACAAATATAGCGAAATAATAATTGATGAGTTGTAAGTCTCAAAAACAAAAATAATAATTACATTTAAGTACCCATCAGTGGGTATTAATTAGATTTAAAATAACACATCAAGAATACTTTATAATTACTTTTATGATGATAACTGGCTATTCAGATAAAATAACCAGCATCTGTGCCATTGTTTTTACACAAAAAATAACCAAACACTACTATTACTAACTTAAATATAAACCGACTTTATAACCTCAAATCATCACTTTTAACAATTTATATTAAGTAGACTAATAAATAGTAATGATTGTTGAGACATATCGAAAAACACCTAACTTGTCAGAAAAGTATTGGCTTGCTAACAAACGGGGTAATGCAACGAACTTTCTAAAGTTAGATTTTGCATTTAATTTTAATACTTTCACAGTGGATCACTAATAACTACAAAGGACTCTTTATCTTGGTTTTATCTGCGCTAACAAATAACAATATTGCCCAAAACGCAAAATTAAAATGAGCATTAAGGTAGTTTAACACGCATTAAAAGGAGGCTCTGTGCTATAAAAGTAAGCCATTGCCACCCTTAATGCCATCCAACCTTCATAGGTAAACATCTCCTGTGGTGCATTGGCTGGTGCATTAATATATTGATACATAGGATTAGCTTCATCGATACTTTCTATGTCGAGAAACTCCCAACTCTCCTCAGCCATTTTCATTTGTGATTGAATACTGCTGATGTCTAAATCAGTTTCAGCGATAAAGAACAACTGTGGCTTACCACCACGCACAAGCTCTCTCGAAAAGGCCAAAGGAATTAAATTATAATCCGAACGTTTTAAGCCGATTTCACTTTCAATCTCTTTTTCCATACCTAAACTAAAAAATTCAAAAGACAGATCGGTATCCATAGGCTGCTCAGGATCCCATGCAAAAACACCGGATGCAGAACAATGAAATTTACCTATACCGTTATCCATTATGGCTTGTTCATTGCCTCTAATTGGAATTAATACTTCTTTTGTTGTTGGATTTACAACGACCACTGCAACGCCTAACGTATTAGCCAAAACAGATGACTTTAAGGGCGGTAAACAGCCACTATGATTTTTTTCATATTGATTTCTGATAGTAAAAGTATCGTCATCACCGAGTAAACCCGATGCCCAATCCAATGTTAAGTTAGTAGAGATTTGATCAAAATAACTAGCAGGCTGTATGTATACTTTTTTCTCTTGTGGATCAAAGTGTGTGATACGAATGGAATAATCATTTTGCCATTGCTCTGAACTTTCATCGAACCTTATCTTGTTTAATGCTTTAAATAATGCAACAGACTGTTGTGAATGTTCGTGTAAATAATCTGGCGGCGTAAATTGTGCATTGATAAAAACAATGGATAGCTGATTAACATCATGACCATATGAAAAACCTTCTGCTCCTTGTCTAAGCGGGATTGTTTCTGCATAAGGAGAACGACAAAATTTATATTCCTTTTCTAATTCATATTTATAATAAAATTCAATCAACTTATCCGTATCAGACTCTACAAAAGGTGATTGTTTATCTTGGTCATTAAGGCCCGATCGTGTTTTTTTTATTTTTCCTTTGGCCGATGAAATAGGGATATTTGCGGCGAACCCACCTACCACAGGAAGGCTTAATTGAATCGTGGGATTTTCTTCTTTATAACGATTCCAAAACCTTTTCAAATTACCAATAACAGCTGATTTCATCTACCCTCTCCACACTTACTATAACAATAAAGACACACTAAGATTACACCAGTAAACAAGATCTGAATACAAATGCATACTGTTTATAATCAGTTATTGATAAATAAGCTATTAATATTAATAGGATTTTATGTTTTGATTAAAATATTACGCACCTGTTAACGTCCAATAACCAAAAAAAGCCACTCAATTGAGCGGCTTTTTTACTAACCTATCTTAGTGTGGGCAGCTAAGGCAAGCGTTAAAATTCGATATTAAACGAACTTATTCTTTACAACCTTGCAATTGGGATTAAAGGTTAAGGTTGGCTATTCATCACTTGATCCATTATCGCCATACTTTCCTCAAAATAAGGATTGTAGGTAAGACGTGCTAGCGTTTTACCTGGCACTTGCCAACCATAAGAAGAATACCAAATCTCTTCTCCTTGCTCGCAAGCGGTTTGCTGTGCTTCATCTTGTCCATTATTACAGATAATAGTTGCAGCTTGTTGTCCATATTCAAGGTTATCAGACGAATATAACAATCCCATATGGGATCCATTAACAATATGTAAATCGGGAAGATCCATACTAAATCGAGTACTATTAGTAATTCCGAGGTCCTCTTCACCCTGCCATACTAAATGATTGTTTTGATTGGTAAATTGATTTTTAAATACATCGCTCGGTAATGCCCTATCAATGACCCGGTCACCTTCACTCATCATCATAAATACTGGCTTGTTATAAGTTACCTCTTGTAAATCGTCTTGCACTACTTCAGCGGTATCGTAATAAACAGCGGCACCATGCATCGGCAAAGAGTTGTAACGCATATAATTAGTTTCAGGATCTTGATCTGCCCAAGTGACAAAGTAACTAGCAAGACCAGCCCATTTTACTGCCGATGATTCAGGTTTAAAGGCTGGTGAAAAGAGTAATAAGCCTGCGATACTATCATCTTGTAAGGCTGCTGAGGTGACTAAGTTAGCACCAGTAGAGTAGCCCCCAAGCCACAGCTTATTGACAGTTGGTTTTAATAACGCAATATTATGTTTTAGCACCTGTTGCCAATCTTCTAATGTCGGTAACATTAGGTCACCAGACTTACTGCCGTGTCCCGGTAATAATAATCCTCTGACAAGGTAACCTTGAGCAACAAGGTGTTGTGCAATATCCGTAAATGAATAAGGGGAATCGCCCAAGCCATGCACCAAAATAACTGCCTCACCATTGGGTTGTTCGGGTATTAACTCAAAAGGCAGATTGGCTTGTAATTCTTTTTCGATATCATCAGTTTTAAACACTCGGTTTTCTAATAACCATTGTTTAGTTTGATCGATATATTGCTGGAAATCATCCTGCGAATAACTAGGCAAGGATGTTGCAACTTGATAGTTAGGATTAAGGTTTCCCTGACTACAGGCCGTTAATAAGAAAATTGAACTTAAAGCAGCATAACGAAAGAAAAATGACATCAATTTAGCAACCTATCAAATGAGTGAGTATAAAATAATAAACCAGTCTCTATGCTACTGATTATAGCGACAGCTTGATAATTAATAGCAAATTAACGTCCTCAATTATGGACGATGCTACCAATAAATCCTCTGCGAAAAGAATTAAGCTGGATAAAAAAACGACTTGCAACAAGCACATTTCATATTATTAGTTACGTACATAAAACGTAATTGGATCGAAAAATGTCTATAAATCATACTAAAAAGTCCATTTAACATCATTTATAAAGCATATCAGGGAATATTAGGTGAAATAAGGAATACACCGATCAATACTTATCAATATAGCGTTTTTCAAACAACTAGTTGGTACTTTTTATTTTTTATCTATTAACACCGTCACATTCTGTATCATTTACTGCTATTTAGAGTGACCTGACTAAGTTGTTTCATTTCCATATTTTATTCAATTTAATTAAGAGGTTAACCCGCTTTGACTAATCAAACGAGTATTCATGATGAACAATCATCTACGCCCTTACCGTCGCTAAAACCGAATAATTTATTAGTATATGTAATGGCCATAGCCTGTGGCATGGCAGTAGCCAACCTTTATTATGCGCAACCTTTATTACATACCTTAGCGGAAGTATTTGGTACCTCAATCGGCACCACGGGGTTAATTATTACCATGACCCAGTTGGGTTATGTGTTAGGGCTAGTGCTAATAGTGCCGCTTGGTGACCTTCTTGAACGACGTCGTTTAATTACCATTGTTACCGCAGGTACAGCAATTGGATTAGCAGGTGCAGCAATGTCTACTGGGATTGGCATATTTCTACTGTCTTGCTTAGCTATTGGTTTAACCGCAGTAGCCGCTCAAGTCTTAGTGCCCTTTGCCGCTGTTTTAGCAGAAGAGGGACAACGTGGCGCAGTCATTGGCCGTGTGATGTCGGGTTTATTATTAGGTATTTTATTAGCAAGAACGGTATCGGGGTTAATTGCTGATGTTTATGGTTGGCAAGCCGTATTTTGGTTCGCAACCTTCAGCATGTTAGTTCAAACGGTTGTGCTCTGGAAAATGCTACCTGTAAGTCGTGGACAAATGCGTCTATCTTATCCAGCGTTAATTGGTTCGATAGTCCACCTATTACGAGACGAGCCATTACTAAGACGTCGTATTGTGTATGGCACACTAGGCTTTGCGTCTTTTAGTGTATTTTGGACTTCCTTAGCTTTTTTACTGGCTCGCCCTCCTTATAGTTATAGTGATTCATTAATTGGATTATTTGGTTTGCTTGGCGCGGCTGGTGCTTTAAGTGCTAGTTTTGCAGGGAAATTGCATGATAAAGGCCATACCCGAATCGGCACCGGATTATTGTTATCATTAATTATGATTGCTTTTGCGATCATGGGCTTATTTAGCACTCACCTTATTGCCATTTTAATCGGTGTAGTGCTGTTAGATGTTGGTCAACAAGGTTCACATATCTTAAATCAAAGTGTTATCTACACATTAAATCCCGAAGCAAGAAGTCGTATAACAACGGCTTATATGACCAGTTTTTTCTTTGGTGGCGTAGTAGGTTCAGCCTCTGCTGGCTATGTATTTGAGCTAGCCGGTTGGACAGGTGTTTCGTGGTTAGGTGGTAGTTTTGGCATCATTGCTTTTTTATACTGGCTAACCGAGTTTAAAACCAAGCAAGCATAGCCCACTCAGGTTCAGTTATCTCGCATGAGGTTATCTAAGCTAACTTGATAACCTCATGGTAAGTAAAAAGAGGTAGAATGATAATTTAAGGCTCTCTTTGAAACCCCCGTAAAATTCAACATCTTTGTGATTTGAACGTTCACCGTCCATAATCCCCAGCTTCGTGGCGACAAAACTCGCTGAATTTTTAGAAGCGTTTCTCCTCAATTAGGTGAAATCCATCTCTTAATCAAATAGCAGTCTATCTTTAGGTTACCATTTAACAAAGAAAAGGTAACTAGCATCAATAGTATTAACAACAACTATTCTAAAGCGATTTAATCACCAAAATTTAATTTAAATTAATTATTTATAATCAGTCAGTTATACTATATAGATAAGTTAACGTTAAAAACAACAAAACTCAGTGCAACGTTTTAGGTATCACTCTGCACTATTAATTTATATTGCATTTAGTCTAAGTTCTCAGGCAAGATAATTTATCATTGGATACGGAATCTAGCCTAATAAAAAATAGAAGGTCATATTTTATGATACATGTTAATCGCTCTATATTAAGCGCCCTAGCCATCATTGGATTAGTCACGACGAGTGGCGTTAATGCGCAACCCCGTACCGACCTTATTTTAGGCATGAGTGTTGAACCTTCTGGTTTAGACCCAACTGCGGCTGCCCCTGTCGCAATCGCACAGGTGGTATGGCAAAACCTATTTGAAGGACTAGTTACGATTAATAAAGAGGGTGAAGTAGAGCCAAGCCTTGCCGAAAGCTGGTCAATTTCAGAAGATGGCTTAACCTATACTTTTGATTTACGTGATAATGTTACTTTTCAAAACAATAAAGCTTTCACTGCTGATACGGCAAAATATACTTTAGATAAAATACTAAAAAGCGATTCTATCAATCCGCAAAAGGCGTTGTACACACCAATCAAAAGTATTTCAGCACCCGATCCTGATACGCTTGTGATCACCCTATCGTCACCTTCTGCAGATTTACTGTATTGGTTAGGATTTCCAGCAGCTGTGATGATTGAACCTTCTAGTGAACAAAATAATGCCACTCATCCAATTGGAACGGGCCCATTTTTATTCAGTAATTGGAAAAAAGGTAATCAGGTTACCCTTTCAAAATACGATAATTATTGGGGTGAAAAGCCTAAACTTGATAAGGTTACTTTCCGTTTCATCTCAGATCCACAAGCACAAGCGGCAGCACTTAGCTCTGGTGGAGTGGATGCTATTCCACAATTCCAAGCACCTGAACTCACAAGCCAATTCCAAAGTGACAACAAGTTCGAAACTGTTATTGGCACAACCAGTATGGAAGTGATTGCAGGCATCAATAATAACCGAAAACCATTTAATGACCCACGAGTACGTCAAGCACTGATGATGGCAACGGATCGACAGGCAATCATTGATGCGACAAATGAAGGTTTCGGCACCCCAATTGGTAGCCACTTCTCACCTTCTGATGCAGGTTATGAGGATTTAACCAACGTCTGGCCATATGACCCAGTTAAAGCAAAAGCCTTATTAGCAGAGGCTGGATATCCTAATGGGTTTACTTTTACCATGAAAATGCCAACCTTAGCTTATGCGGAACGTGCAGCAGAAATAATGCAGGCGTATTACGCTATGATCGGCGTAACAATGAAACTAGAAAGCTCAGAGTTCCCGGCAAAATGGGTACAAGATGTATTTAAAGATACCAACTACGATATGTCGATAGTGGGTCACGCAGAACCTATGGATATTAGCATTTATGCTCGTCACCCTTATTACTTTAATTACCAAAGCACTGACTTTGATGCATCAATAGCAGCAACGGCCAATACCACAAATGAAGCAGATCGCTTGCTTGGTTACAAAAAAAGCCAAGCGATTCTTGCTCAAGATGTACCTGCCTTGTTCTTATACGCTTATCCTAAAATTGGTATTTGGAAAAAAGGATTACACGGAATGTGGGAAAATTTACCAGTGCCATCAAATGATATTACCGATGCTTTTTGGAGTGAGTGATCTCAATAAAATGGTTTCTTCGTTGCGCTGACTAGAAACCATTATTGTGTATACATTAAGGATGAATTCAATGCACTGTATTGCTAAACCAATTGCCAAATCATTGAGTGGGTTAATTATTACCTTACTCTTTGTTTCTTTTATTATTTTTCTGGTCATGGAAGCCGTCCCTGGTGACCCTGCGGAAATAATATTAGGCATGTCAGCGCAACCAGACACTTTAGCTGCATTAAGAAGTCAACTTGGTTTAGACCGCCCTTTTATTGAACGATACTTACACTGGCTAACGGGATTATTAAGCGGGGATTTAGGCAATTCATACACTTACTCCACCTCGGTCGCACAACTGATTGTTGAACGATTACATGTCACATTACCGCTTACTGGATTGGCAGTTATGCTCTCGGTATTAATCTCACTGCCACTAGGGGTAACAGCATCCGCTAAGCCAAATGGCATCGTTGATTCTTTTGCCTCTGCTTTCTCGCAAATAGGCATTGCCCTGCCTAACTTTTGGATTGGGCTGCTACTGATTATCGGTATTGCCTTAACAACCGGTTGGTTTCCAGCCGGTGGTTTCCCCGGTTGGGACAATGGTTTTTGGCCTTCATTAAAAGCCTTAATGCTACCTTCAATTGCCTTAGCCATTCCACAGGCTGCTGTGTTAACACGTGTCACACGTGCCGCAGTGATCGAGATAACCAATGAAGACTTTGTCAGAACAGCCCGCGCTAAAGGGGCAACACCAAACTATGTATTGTGGCATCACGTTCTACCCAATGCGCTGATTCCAGTCGTCACCATGTTAGGTATGCAAATTTCAGTGTTAATCGCTGGTGCAATACTGGTTGAAAATGTATTTAACCTACCCGGCATGGGCACACTCGCTTATCAAGCCCTTGCACAGCGTGATTTTATCGTTATTCAAAATGTTGTGTTATTTTTTGCCGTGGTGGTTATTTTCATTAACTTCTTAGTGGATGCGCTCTATAACATACTCGACCCTCGCTTGAGGATCCGCCGATGAAACGAATTCCAATATCACTGATGATAGGCGGTGTGATTACAGCAACGTTAGTTATCGCGGCTATCTTAAGCCAATTCTGGACACCGGTAGACCCTAGCCAAATCAATATTATGCATCGTCTTAAAGCGCCTGGAGTAGAGGGACTTTTAGGAACAGATCATTTTGGGCGAGATTCCTTTTCAATGATAATGGCAGGCGCTTGGGTGTCACTGGGTGTGGCATTTTCAGCGATTGCTCTAGGCGGATTAGCAGGGACAATAATCGGGGTAACGGCGGCATGTAAACGTGGCCGATTTGAAGCAATCACGATGCGTATCGTCGATGTTTTATTTGCCTTTCCACCTGTGTTATCTGCTATTTTGTTAGCCGCCATTCTTGGTGCTGGCGCGACCACCACCATTGTTGCCATTGCTCTATTTATGATTCCTGTATTCACTCGAATCACACGCAGTGCAGCATTACAAATATGGGCGAGAGATTATATCCAAGCCGCTTGCATGGCAGGCAAAACCAATATTCAAATTACACTTGAGCACGTCATTCCCAATATATCTTCTCAAATAATAGTACAAGTCGCGATTCAAACCGGCCTTGGAATATTAACTGAAGCAGGCCTGTCCTTTTTAGGCTTAGGTATTGCACCACCAACACCAAGTTGGGGACGTATGCTAGCAGATTCACAAACTTACTTTTCATTAGCGCCGCACCTCGTTTATGTGCCTGGTATTGCTATTTGTCTGGCAGTATTAGGGCTAAATTTATTAGGTGATGGGTTGCGTGACCTCACTGATCCTAAGAGGAAATAATAAAGATGATGCTGGATATAAAAAACCTTAAGGTCAGTTTTCAAAATAGCAAAGGCAGTGAAACGGAAGTGTTACACGGGATTAATTTATCAATCAATAGAGGTGAAACACTGGGTATTGTTGGCGAAAGCGGCTCAGGAAAATCTGTACTTTCCCTGGCGACTATCGGTTTACTACCAGCAAACGCTAAGATAACAGGTGAAATATTATTCCAAGGTAATAACTTATTAACCATGTCCGAAAAGCAGTTATGTAAACTCAGAGGTGCTAACATTGGCTTAATTTTTCAGGAGCCAATGACCGCACTTAACCCAGCAATGAAAGTTGGCAAACAAATAGCAGAAAGCTTACGCCTGCACACTAAAATAAGCCGCAAAGAAGCACAGCAAGCAGCGCTTCAACTACTTGAAATGGTTAAAATTCCTGATGCAAAACGGAAAATGGAATGTTACCCGCATGAAATGTCTGGCGGACAACGCCAACGCGTCGGTATCGCTATCGCCATTGCCTTAAAACCAGATTTATTAATTGCAGATGAACCAACAACAGCACTTGATGTAACGGTACAAGCTGAAATCCTAGATATTCTTGATGAGTTAGTCACTGAGCTTGGTATCGCATTGATCTTGATCTCTCATGATCTGGGTGTGATTGCACGTATCGCCGATAAAACCTTAGTGATGTATCACGGTAATGAAATGGAACATGGCGAAACAGCTGATATTTTACGTCGCCCAACTCATGACTACACCAAAAAATTACTTGCAGCCTTACCACGTCGTACTCGCCTTGATTTTGACAATGTGCCATTTGCCCAAGGAGAGCTCAAATGAGAAAAAAAATTCTAGAGGTGGTTGGTTTAACACGTGAATTCAAGCTCGGTGACACTACCATCAAAGCCGTTGACAATGTTTCTCTGTCACTTGAAGCCGGAAAAATATTAGGTATTGTCGGAGAAAGTGGCTCAGGAAAGTCAACGTTGGCGAAAATCGTCATGGCGCTAGACAAACCTACTGCAGGTAGTGTTATTTTTGAAAACAGTGAAATATTTGGTTTAACCGCTGATAGACTGAGAAAGTTACGTGCCGGTTTTCAAATGATATTTCAAGACCCTTATGGTTCGCTTAACCCGCGCCATAAAATATCACGAATAATCGCAGAGCCGCTTCACTTAAAAGATAACCCACCTAAAGGACAGGCACTGCGCGATTGTATAGCCTCTTTATTAACAGATGTTGGGCTTTGCGCTGCTGATATGGATAAATACCCCCATGAGTTTTCAGGTGGTCAGCGCCAACGCATTGCCATCGCACGGGCATTAATTACTAAGCCTAAGTTAATTGTTGCCGATGAAGCAACCTCCGCACTTGACCTAACAGTACAAAATCAAATATTAAGATTAATCTTAAAAATGCGTGATAAGTACGGCATATCAATTTTATTTATTACTCATAACATCGCGGTAGTTGATGAGATTTGCGATAACGTCGCCGTCATGCAATCCGGAAAGCTTGTGGAAACAGGAACAGTACGCGAAGTATTGGATAATCCAAAACAAGATTATACCAAGAAGTTACTTTCTGCAGAGCTATCCTTGAGTAATATAGGTCGGCAAGCCAACCAAAAAGTTACCTAGGTTATTTATATTAATCAAAGTAATGCCTGATAGCTTGATCTATTAATATAACGAGGATGCTATAAATGAATGATTTTTCAGACTTTAATACCCGTGATATTGTAAAGGCCTACGCAAGCGGCGAGACCAGTCCATCAGAGTATATGGATTGGTTGATTAATCGAGTTGAAAAAGTAGAGCCTAAAGTCTGTGCTCTTTATGTATTCAAACCAGACCAGGCAAAACAACAAGCTGCAGAGTCAACTAAACGCTGGTTTAAAAAGCAAACAATCGGCCCATTAGATGGCGTTCCTGTGACGGTCAAAGAATTAATCGCCACTAAAGGGGATGCAACGCCTTTAGGTACTGCAGCATCAGATAAAACACCAGCCACTGAAGATGCCCCGACAGCCGCGCGCTTAAAAGAAGATGGCGCAATTATATTTGCTAAAACAACGTGTCCAGATTATGGCATGTTATCTTCCGGCCTTTCTACATTTCACCATTTAAGCCGTAACCCTTGGGATTTATCTCAAAATCCAGGTGGCTCATCTGCAGGTGCAGCAGCTGCGGGAGCCGCAGGTTTTGGTACGTTACACATCGGTACCGATATCGGGGGATCTGTTCGTCTCCCCGCTGGTTGGACAGGCCTATTTGGCTTTAAGCCCACGCTTGGACGAATCCCAATTTATCCTTATTACACAGGCCGCAGCGCTGGGCCAATGACCAAAACCGTAGATGATGCGATTATGGTTATGCCTACTATAGCTAAACCTGATTGGCGTGATGCAACGGCACTTGAATATCAAGCCTTAGAATGGAATGTACCACCAGCCGATGTACGTGGCATGAAAATAGGTTTAATGTTAGACGCAGGTTGCGGTATTACAGCAGAACCTGAAGTCAAAACCGCAGTACTTAATGCAGCTAAGACATTTGCAGCACAAGGCGCAGAGATTATTGAGATTAACCCAGTCTTAAAAAGGCAATGGTTAGATGGATTAGACGTCTTTTGGCGCGCACGTTTTTGGGGGACTATGCTTGAGTTAAGCCCGGCAAAACGTCAGAGTATCTTACCTTATATTTATGAGTGGGCTAAAGATGCTGAGAATGCCAACCCACTTGACGTAGTAAAAGGATTTGATGCGACATTAGCCATGCGTGATGCCTGTGGCGCTGCTTTTCACAACCTTGATGCGATTATCTCGCCTGTTAATCCTAATGTATCCTACCCTGCTGATTGGGCATCGCCAACCAATGATCCACAAAAACCCTTTGAACATATCGCATTTACATTGCCATGGAATATGGGCGAACAACCAGCGGCTTCGATCAATTGCGGATTTTCTAGCAGCGGCATGCCGATTGGCTTACAAATTATCGCCCCACGCTTTGAGGATTTAAAAGTGATCGCCTTATCGAAAGCTTATGAACTATGGCGAGGCCCAATAACTAATTGGCCTGCTTTATAAAAAGCCCAAAAAGCGTTTTAACAGGTAATTAAACAATCTCTAAATTGCTCTTTATAGTTGATCACGATCGACCATAGAGACGAGCAAAGTTGATGCTAACCTTAATGTTTAAGTATATTGCTAGCGTCCTTCTATATCTTTAATTACCATAACTTAGTTGAAATAATGTAATGACTGCAGCTTAATGGAAATAACAAAGTGGCAAGGTAAAGTCACAGGTTTTACACACCTCGTATGATCTCAATTGCCTTTGCTTAACTCGCTAACCCTTTTAAGCCATAACAGCTTTCAGCGGCTCTAACCGCCCTTAGTACAGCGATCGCCATCACTTCCGCGGCAAGCGCGCCAATAACAGAAACATCCGCTTCATGTTGACCAGTTGAAAGGGTAAAAATAGTATCGCCATCACGAAGGGTATGAATTGGGTTAATGACTCTTGCAAAACCATCATGCGCCATCATTGACACCTTTGTCGCCTGAGACTTAGTTAATGCTGCATTAGTGGCAATCGCCCCAATCGTTGTATTAGACATTTTCGATTGAGGTGAAGTGCTCTCCAACAGCATTTTTTTATACAGATTCATTGTCCCTACAAAGTCACTTTTATCCTCTGTAAGTGCGCCTGCAATAATATTGCCGGTATTAGGATCGATGACATCCCCCAAACAGTTAACAGCGACGATTGCACCAATCACAATATTATTAAAAGTCAGGCTCGCGGTACCAAGCCCGCCTTTCATCGCTAAGTCCATTCCACCCACTTTACCAACGGATGCCCCTGTACCAGCGCCAATATTGCCAGACCTAGTTTCTTGGGCAGTTGCGTTTAAACATGCTTGATATCCCATCTCTCGGTCTGGTCTTGCATGAAAATCAGCAACCGGTAAATCAAACAACACAGCTCCCGGGACAATTGGTACGCACCCAATACCAACATCATAACCGCGGTTATTCTCCTCACACCAACGCATCACCCCATCGGCACCCGCCAGTCCATAAGCACTTCCACCACTCAAATAAAGCCCTTGGATTTTTTCAATCAAATTAACCGGATTAAGCGCATCCGTTTCACGTGTACCAGGTCCCCCACCAGCAACATCAACTCCACATACCGCATCTTCATCAGGCAATATCACGGTACACCCTGTGCCACCGACACGATCTTGAGCATGGCCAACCTTGATACCCGGTACATCACAAATTGAGTCTAATGAGTTTGAGTTCAGCTTATTTGATTTTGGCAATGAAACGCTCCTTGTTAGTGATACTAGGGTTTATGTTGTTACTGAGTCGATTTGTAGTGGTCAACTAATTCCGGACATTAAATTAAGGTTTTCTTCCGCTTTCGCAG